>NZ_JBVBZF010000245.1:0-5444 GCF_057447755.1 Fusibacter sp.
ATACCAAGACGAGTTTAAAAGTCATGCAGTCACTCAATTATTCGAAAGACAAGATCAAATTGATTATGAACATGACCCTCGATAAGTTTGGTGTTCAAAAAGCGCAAGTTGAGAAAGCCTTTAGCTACGATATATTGGCCTATGTTCCAGAAGAAGTGAAACTTGTGAGACAGTCTATCAACTCCGGTATTCCGCTTATGGATCAGAAGGGACAAAAATTTGAAAAGCACATAAGAGCTTTAGTGGAAAAAATGATTGCATAGTCATAGATAAATATGGATTTAATGTTAGGAATAAAGAAAGGAGTGCATGACATGTCACTGGTAAAACGTCTTGAAAATCAAACCCTAACCACAAAAGCCCAAGATAAGGAAGTCGATCCCATATTGGCACTTAAACAAAAAATACAAGCCAGTGTCATTGATGAACTCGACATAGATTTTGATGAGATCACAGATCAGAATGATCGGTTGAAGCAAGAACTTAGACATATCATTTCAAGAAATATTGAAAAGGAAGCACTCAATTTAACCCCCCATCAAAAGACCCGTATTTTGGACGAACTCTTGGATGAAATCATTGGATTTGGCCCCATTACCAGTTTGCTTAAAGACAGCAATGTCACTGAAATCATGGTGAATGGTCCCAACCAAATTTATGTCGAAGTAAGCGGTAAACTCGTTCAGGCCAACGTGCATTTCAAGGACAACAACCACGTGATGCACGTCATCAAAAAGATTGTTTCCCCACTTGGTAGAAGAGTTGATGAAAGCTCGCCTATGGTAGACGCCAGATTGCCAAACGGATCAAGGGTAAATGCCATCATTCCGCCTCTTGCAATTGATGGGCCATCCATCACCATTCGTAAGTTTGCGGAGGACCCCTTTACCATAGATGATCTTGTTTCATTTGGCACCTTAACCAGCAAAATGGCTACATTTGTGGAAGCCTGTGTCGAGGGCAGATTAAATGTGGTTGTATCAGGTGGTACTGGTAGTGGTAAAACGACAACACTCAATGTCCTTTCATCCTTTATTCCCAATGATGAGCGAATTGTTACCATAGAAGATGCTGCGGAACTTCAGCTTTCACAGCCGCATGTTGTAAGACTTGAGACGAGACCTCCAAATGTGGAGGGCAGAGGCGAGGTCAGCATTAGAGATTTGGTTAAGAACAGTCTGAGAATGAGACCTGATCGAATTGTCGTCGGTGAGGTAAGATCGGGTGAAGCCCTTGATATGCTTCAAGCTATGAATACAGGCCATGATGGTTCTTTGACCACAGGCCATGCCAACACCCCTAGAGACATGCTGTCTAGACTTGAAACCATGGTATTGATGTCCGGGATGAATTTACCAGTTAAGGCAATTCGAGATCAAATTTCTTCAGCCGTAAACCTAATTGTACAACAGTCCAGACTTCAAGATGGTAGTCGTAAGATTACGCATATTACAGAGGTTCTTGGCATGGAAGGCGATGTGATTATTCTACAGGATATTTTTAAGTTTGAACAAAGAGGACTGGATGCTAAAGGCAAGGTTGTTGGTGATTTTATCTTTACTGGGATTATGCCATCCTGTCTTAAAAATCTTAGAGACCACGGGATACAGCTCCCGCAATCCTTGTTTTATTAACTGAAGGATGTGAGATTATGGCACTTTTAATATCAATTCTATTTGCTTTCTCTATCATTTTCTTGGTGCTGGCTCTGATGCGAAAGGTCCAGCCCGCAATTCATAAATTAAATGCATACGATGAGCTAGAAGAACAAGATGTTCGTTATAACTATGAAAATAGTGGTCCGATAAAGAGAATGGCAACTTTTTTACCCAAAACCCTATTCGCAAGTAACAATCGCCTTGAAAAAAACTACCTTTTAAAGCAAGCAGATATACCATTTACCGTAGAAGAGTTTTTTGTCATCAAACTCATGTTTGACATTAGCCTACCCTTTTTGGCCTTTGCATTAACAGACCAATGGATTGCCTCATTGGTGACATTGGTCGTTCTAGAAATGCTTTTTAAGCTCTTTTTGAAGATGAGACGTGCAGGTAAAATTAAGGCATTTGACATTCAATTGAATGAGGGGATTGTATTAATTGCCAATGCTTTAAAAGCGGGTTATTCCTTTATGCAGGCACTTGCAGTGGCATCCAAGGAAACGGAAGACCCACTTTCCAAGGAGTTTAAGCAGATGCTAAAGGAAATGAGCCTTGGCATGTCCATGGAGGATGCTCTATATGGCTTGAGTATGAGAACGCCCTCTGAGGACTTAAAGCTCCTCGTCAACGCAATTCTCATCCAAAAGGACGTCGGCGGCAATCTCTCCGAAATCTTAGAAAATATCGCTGAGACCATAAGAGAACGCCAAAAGATCAAGAACGAGGTTAAAACCCTTACGGCACAAGGCCGTTTATCAGGAATGATCATCATGCTCTTGCCCGTTTTTCTCGGGGGAATGATTTTTCTCATAAATCCAAGCTACATTTCCATTTTGTTTACGACACAGCTAGGGCGACTCTTGGTGGGATTTGCACTGTTCAATCAGCTCATTGGCTGGCTCTTTATCCGCAAAATTATTAAAATTGAACTTTAAGCAAAATCTTTTGAATTAATAATCGAAAGGACGTGAATACTGTGCTCTATATTGCAACAGGCTCCTTTTTTTTCACAATACTCATATTGTTTTATCAGCTGCTTGTCTGGCGTAACCAAAAAGCCATTGCAACAGAAAAACGTATGAACTTCATTGAGGATATGGATCATTACGCTTATGATGAAACTAAAAGTTTTGGCGAGCGTGTTCTCCTACCAATCTTAAACAGACTGGGAAGCGTGTTTTCGTTTGGAACGCCAAGCCATGTTAAGGTGACACAGAAGCGAAAGCTTGAAAAGGCTGGCTTCCTAAAAGATAAAAGCTATGAACGATGGGTTGTACAAGTATTTCTAAGAAATAGTATTGTTATGATGTTGATGGTTGTGGCTTCTCTATACACTGATTTGAGTATGATCCGCGCATTGGCTATTGGACTTTTCATCCTGGTTTTTCTCAAGGCAATAGATCGGTTTAGACTGGCAAGTGCCATAAGAAAAAGAAGTGAAACCATGCTTAAGGATTTGCCTTTCACTCTGGATTTAATAACGGTAAGTGTGGAAGCAGGTCTGTCATTAGATGGTGCCATTTCAAGAGTGGCAACAAATATTAAAGGTGTTCTTTCTGAAGAGTTTGCCAAGACCCTAAAGGAAATGCGTATGGGCATCGATAAAAAAATAGCGCTAAAGAACATGGGCGATCGATGTGAAGTCAGAGAAATTTCAGTCTTAATGTCATCTCTGATTCAAGCGGACGAGCTCGGTGTGAGCCTTGGTAAGGTGCTTAGAATTGAGGGTGCTCAACTGCGTGAGAATCGAAAGCAAGTGGCAAGAGAAAAAGCCATGAAGGCGCCGATAAAGATGCTCTTTCCTTTAATGATCTTCATTTTTCCAGCAGTTTTCATTATTATTTTAGGACCAGCAGTGCTTCAAGCCTTTAAGCTGCTATAGGAGGACGTTATGAAAATTATAAAAGTGCAGGAGGTTGTCCTTGCGGATGATTTTCTCAAGAGATTCTTCGGCTATATGTTCAAATCAATACCCTCAAGACGAGAAGTCTTAATCATAGAACCCTGTAACAGCATTCATACCTTTTTTATGAAGTTTAATATAGATGTTTTATTCCTAGATAAGGAAAATAGAGTCCTTGAGGTCAAACGAAACCTGCCAAGGCGCAAGATGGTTCCCCCCATCAGAGGTACAATCCGTGTGGTTGAAGCTAAAGCAGGCTTATTTGGTGAAATAGAAAAAGGTGAATTAATACGTTTTGAAACGTGTTAATTCACCTTTTTTTTAGAAGAGAAAGTGAGTCATCTATTTTCTGCTTTCGATTGAAGTATATTCTTGTCTCTGATGTGGACATACATATGCAGGTCGGATGATTTTAGTGTCACTCATGACTTGCTCGATGCGGTGGGCACACCAGCCTGCCATTCTCGCCACTGCGAATAGTGGGGTATAGAGTTCCTCTGGAATATCAAGTAATTGATAGACGAGACCTGAATAAAGATCGACATTGGCGCAAATGCTGAAATCGGACCCCTTCTTTTCCCTTAAGAGTTCAAGGCCTATGAGCTCTACATTTTCATAGAGGGAAAAGAGTTTGAGTTTGTTTTTTTCAGCGGCGAGTTGTCTTGCTTTCTCCTTTAGGATCACAGCTCTTGGGTCAGATAGAGTGTAAACGGCGTGCCCCAGTCCGTAAATCAAGCCAGAACCATCATAGGCTTCTTTGTTTACGACCTTTTTAAGATAGGCTCTGATCTCGTCGGTATTGCCAATATCAGAAACGTTTTGATTTAAATCGAGCATCATATCTCTAACCCTATTATTGGCACCACCGTGTTTAGGCCCTTTTAGTGAGCCGATGGCAGCGGTAATTGCAGAATAGGTATCTGTGCCACTGGAGGATACCACATGTACCGCAAATGCAGAGTTGTTACCGCCACCGTGGTCGGCGTGAAGCACCAGTGCAAGGTCAAGTGTTGAAGCCTCGGTTTCGGTGTATTTATTGTCACTTCTGATCATATGAAGGATATTCTCTGCAGTACCTAGACCTTCTCTTGGCGCATGGATGAAGAGGCTTTTATGGTCAAAATAGTGACGTTTGGCCTGATAGCCATAAGAAACGATGGTTGGCACCCTTGCGATGAGCTTGATGCACTGCAAAATTAGGTTTTCCACTGCGAGCTCGTCAGGATGTTCATCATGTGAATATAAAACAAGTATGCTTCTTTGAAGTTTGTTCATAATGTCATTGCTTGGAATCTTGAGAATCATGTTTTCTGTGAAGCCTTGAGGTAACTGACGATAAGTGTCTATCATGTGGTTGAAATCCTCAAGTTCTTGTGCTGTAGGCAGTTGTCCAAACAATAGTAAGAAAATAGTCTCTTCAAACAAGCGCTTACCACTGGCATTGTTGTTCTTGACGATATCATAGAGATCAATACCCCTATAGAATAGACGGCCTTCGTCAGCTTGCTTGACACCATCGATAAGCTTGTAGCCATGAACGTCGCTTATGCCTGTAATCCCCACAAGTACGCCAGTACCATTACTGTTTCTAAGACCGTGCTTAATGTCATACCTTTTAAAGTCTTCAGGTGCAATGACATTGTTTTGATTCGCCAGATCAACCAGGTGTTGATTTGTGAGTTTCAGTTGCTTTAAGTCCGTCTTTTGAACGGGAATGGATTGGTTAAATACATCGGCAAAGCCCATGATGGCACCTCCTTATCAATAATTCGCCAGAATAAACCTTGGTTCTTAGCTTTATTTATAAATAATGTTTCAAGAGTACAAGCTGCTTATAGCTTGTAAATCCTGTTCAATGAATATTGGAAAGTTGAATATTG
>NZ_JBVBZF010000246.1:0-5440 GCF_057447755.1 Fusibacter sp.
ATGTTTATCCGCAATTGCCCTAACCGCTGGATTTAGATGTATTGGAAAAATAACCTGTACATTTTCGTTGTTATCAATGATTGATCTAATCGCACCAAAGATATTTTCCATTGGCTCGCCCAGATTCTCCCTTCGATGTGCAGTCAAAAGGATGGTCTTGTAGCGATTATAATCAATTTCATTAAGTCTTGGATCTTCAAATAAGTAATCCTCTTTAATAACCATTTTCAAGGCGTCAATGACCGTATTTCCCGTTTTAACGATAGTGGATTCCTTAACACCTTCATTTAAAAGGTTGGCCACATTACCATCAGTTGCAGCAAAGTGCATCATGGCGATTCTACCAGTAAGGCTTCTGTTCATTTCTTCAGGGAAGGGACTATAAATATTGTGACTTCTGAGGCCTGCTTCCACATGTCCAACTGGAATTTGAGCGTAAAATGCCGCAAGTGCGCCAGCAAATGTCGTTGTCGTATCACCGTGAACAAGGATAATATCCGGCTTTTCAGTCTCTAAAATACCTTCAATGCCCTTTAAAACTCTTGATGTTATGTCACTTAAAGTCTGCCCTTTGGCCATGATGTTTAAATCATGTTTTGGCTTGATTTCAAAGAGACCGAGTACTTGATCCAGCATTTCTCTGTGTTGTGCTGTAACACACACGATGGATTCGATTTGAGGGTCTGCTTCGAGTGCTTTAACAAGCGGCGCCATTTTAATAGCCTCTGGTCTTGTGCCGAAAATTGTCATTACCTTTATCATTATAGCCTCCACTAGATGAAAAGCCCTCGATTACTCGAAGGCTTTTTAATTATTTTATTACATTCATGAAAATGCATGAAGCTTGTTTGAATTAAGATTCTGCATTAACCTGCTCTGCCTTTTTCTCAATTTCCTTGACTTTATTGATTGGAATAAAGACAACGATCGCCGCTATAGTGAGCAATACTCCGGCACCAATATACTCCCCTTTGAGAAGTGCAATGGCACCTGCTCCCATAAGTGCACCAATGAGATAAATGGATAAAACAGCTTTTCTTTGGTTGTAGCCAATGGATAAGAAACGATGATGCAAGTGACCCTTGTCCGCCTCCATAATCGGTCTTTTGTTGATTAAACGTCTCACAATGGCAAATGCCGTATCGAAAATCGGCACGCCAAGTGCAATAATTGGCACCACAACGGTTAATGCAGTTGCACCTTTCAGTGCACCTTCAATCGAAATTGCAGATAATACTAGACCCAAGAATAGTGCCCCAGCATCGCCCATAAAAATCTTAGCTGGATTGAAATTATAGGGTAAGAATCCCAATGAACTTCCTGCAAGTATAAGCGTTATCGTAGCGGCATCATATCTATGGTTGATCAGGGCAATATAGCCTAAGGTAACTGCTGCAATCGCAGAAATACCTGCTGCAAGCCCATCTAATCCATCAATAAGATTTACCGTGTTGGTTACACCCACGATCCAAATAATCGAAACCGGTATTGAGAACATACCAAAATAAATATAATCTGATGAACCAAAGAAGTTTGTCAAAAAGTTAATTTCAAAACCAGAAAAAACTAAAATTGAAGCTGCAACAAACTGCATTAATAGCTTTGTCTTGGCACCGAGTGGTCTAACATCATCCACCATACCAGTTACCAGCACGACGATCGCTCCCAGAAATAATCCTATTAACTTAGTTGTATGAATATTAGAAAATAAAAACATACTCACAAAAAAACCAGTAAAAATCGCAACCCCACCCCATAATGGAATAGGTTTATTATGCACACGTCGATCATCTTTAGGAATATCTATCGCACCAAATCTGTGTGCCATTTTAATGACAAGTGGCGTACAAAGGAAACTAATAACGCCTGCTAACAAAGCTGATATATACATATCAATTACACCTCTTTTAAAAGACCCTTTCTGGATAATTTAATTAATATCCAACATGATTCTCTAAGGAATCATCATAGTAAATCCAGTCACAAACGTCAATGACGCGATATTGACTCGAATCATCTCTTATAACTACTTTTTTGATGCCTGAATTTATAATTAATTTTTTGCACATTGCACATGAATTGGCCTCCACAACAAAACAGTTTTGTGAACGCTCTTTGCCCACAAGATACATTGTAGCACCGATCATGTCCCTTCTTGAAGCAGAAATAATAGCATTGGCTTCTGCGTGAACCGACCTACACTTTTCATAGCGCTCACCTCTTGGGATATTGAGTTTTTCTCTAACACAAACACCTACATCAATACAGTTTTTACGATCTCTTGGAGCACCTGAGTAACCAGTTGCAATTATTTCGTCTTCACTGACAATAATCGCGCCAAAATTTCGTCTGAGGCAAGTACCACGCTCTGCAACGGCCTCTGCAATATCAAGGTAATAGTTTATTTTATCTTTTCTCAACATAGCCCCTCCATCATCCATTGATTACTTGGTACCAAACAATCTATCGCCTGCATCACCAAGGCCTGGAATGATATATGCATGATCATTTAATTTTTCATCAATCGCAGCGATGTAGATATCCACATCCGGATGTGCTGTTTGAACTGCTGAGATACCTTCTGGACAACCAATTAAACAAACGAGTTTAATACTAGCTGCACCTTTATCTTTAATGAACTGAATTGCTGCATTTGCTGAACCACCTGTTGCAAGCATTGGATCTACAACGATAAGATCTCTCTCATTTACATCTGTTGGCAATTTACAGTAGTATTCCACAGGCTCTAAAGTCTCTGGATCTCTGTAAAGACCAATATGTCCAACCTTTGCTGCTGGTAAAAGATTTAAGAAACCATCCACCATACCTAAGCCCGCTCTTAAAATTGGAACAATCCCTACTTTTCTGCCTGATAAAACTTTTGTCATGGTTTTACAAATAGGCGTTTCAATCTCGACTTCTTCAAGAGGTAAATCACGTGTTACTTCAAATGCCATTAACATCGACATTTCTTTTACAAGCTCACGAAACTCCTTAGAACCTGTATTTTTATCTCTGATTAAGCTCAACTTATGCTGAATTAACGGATGATTCATCTCAAATACTTTACTCATTTTCCACCTCTTTATAGTTTTTCGTCTTCAATTTTCTTGATTTTGCCAACGCGCAGTGCATGTCTTCCAGCTTCAAACTCTGAATCAAAGAAAGCATCAATGATTTTTAAAGCCAAACCTTCTCCAACAACACGTGCACCTAAAGCTATAATATTGGCATTGTTATGCTTTCTTGCCATCTCAGCGCTGAAAGTATCACTAACAGGTGCTGCGATAATGCCTCTAACTTTATTTGCCGCTATGGAAATTCCGAGTCCTGTGCCACAGATTAAGACACCTAGTTCAAACTCACCATCAACGATTGCTTCTGATACTTTTAGTGCATAATCCGGGTAATCACAAGAATCCTCTGTGTATGTTCCAAAATCCTTTACATCGTACCCTTTTGACTGCAAATGCTTAATAACTGCATCCTTTAAGATCAAGCCACCATGATCCGAACCGATTGCTACCTTCATGAGGCACCTCCATTTTTATTCCTATCTATTATAAATTTTTGCACGTGAAATTGCAAATTAAATTCTCGTTACTTTCCCGTTTGACGCTTTTTTTAATCTATTCATAATGGCATGCCCTATACCTTCTTCTGAAACACCTCTCACGATAATTTTGTCACAGCCCGCATCATCACAGCGTCTTAGATTTTGAAACAATAATCTTGCGAACTCCTCCATATGCTTTATGCTACCATGCGCACATAAATAAACATACTGACTTAATTGTGTTTCAGAGTATTTAGTCTCTAAATACTTCCCTAAGACGAGTAGATCTTCTTCAAATCCCATGATACCGATTTTAGACTGGTTTGATATTGCAAGTTCAATGTTTTTTTCAAAAGCCAAAATGATCTGAGAGGCTTCACCTAGAATCACTTCTACTTCTGCATTGGGTGCATAATGTTTATACTTCATTCCTGGAGACTTAGGTGTTCCTGTTGTGGATTCATGATTGGCAATGGCAGGATCTATTTCACAAGCACCTACAACTTCTCTAATCATTTCAAGCGTCACCTTACCGGGTCTTAAAATCATAGGAATATCGCCAGTGACATCAAGCACCGTTGATTCTAAACCAACCTGAGCATCGGCACCTTCAATAATATAATCTACTTTGCCCATTAAATCCTCCACAACATGCTTTGCCTTTGTAGGGCTTGGTTTGCCGGATAAATTGGCAGATGGTGCCGCAACAGGTACCTGAGAGAGTTCTATCAATCTAAGTGCAATTTTATGGTCAGGCATCCTCACAGCAACAGTATCAAGACCACCAGTTACTTTGGTAGGTACGCCAGGCTTTTTGTGGAATACAAAGGTAATAGGTCCAGGCCAAAAAGCGGACATGAGCTCAAGGGCATATGCTTTTACATCTAAAACCAGGTCACTTAATTGCGATATTTTGGCAATATGAACAATCAAAGGGTTATCTGACGGTCTTCCCTTTGCCGCGTAAATCTTAGAAACAGCCTCATCACTAAGTGCATTTGCACCTAATCCATAAACCGTTTCGGTTGGAAAAGCCACAGTGCCATTATTTTTTAAGGCCTTGGCAGCATCTATTAAGAGATGGTCCAATTCGCTTGTAGAAATCTTATAATCTTCTATCTTAATCCGTTTAGTCATGTGAAACTCCATTTATTTATTATTTTAAGAAAAAGCAGTCTCTTATTTGAGAACTGCTTCGACGTATAATCAAAATTATTGAGGCCCTTTTATCAAGAATTTACCTCACCAAGGGTTTGGTTTCTATGAAAAGTCCATTTTAAAAGTGAAGGTGTAATCAAAGTTGTAACCAGTACCATGAGAATTGTAGCAGCCATATCCTTCTGTGTCAAGATTGACATTTTTAACCCGAGGCTTGCAATAATAATCGCCACTTCAGCACGTGGTATCATACCTACTCCGATTTGAAGTGATTTTGAACTGTCAAATCCAGAAAGTTTTGCGCCTACACCGCAACCGACAATCTTTCCGACTGATCCCAAGATGATAAGAATCGAGCCAACACCAAGTGCTGAAAATGCTTCCATAAGATTGATGTCCATACCAATGCCAACAAAGAAAATTGGCGTGAACATCAAGCCAGAAATTCTGCCAACTTCATGTGCAATCTGATGTTGATGTCTTGTCATTGAAAATATAAGACCTGCAAAATATGCCCCAGTTATAGCTGCAACACCAAATTCTTCTGAAAGAAAAGCCAAAAACAAACAAAGTACTATGGCCCAAATGATCACTTTATCTTCAATCACAAAATTTTCATCAAGTCTTTTGATGATTTTTATGAGTGCAAATCCAATACCATATAAAAGTCCAAAAAAAGCTACAATTTTAAAAACGACCAACCACACTGAAGTTGAGGCATTTGGG
>NZ_JBVBZF010000247.1:0-5412 GCF_057447755.1 Fusibacter sp.
GCTCGTGTCTTATCTTCAGCAGATCTTGTGTCAGCTTTTTAACAAGTCAACAGAACTAGTTGTAATTATACACTTTTTAATAATAATAATATATGGCTCTGATGTTTGTCAATGTATTTAATGTAATTTTATTCCATTTTTAATTGTTTTCAAATTTACCTCCATAAACGCTCCATTATAAATAAGGCTAAGCCACCCAATATTTTATTGTTACGGTGAGGTCTTCACATAATCATACTTCTTCACCAGGCATCCTATAAAAATGCCGTCACTTATCTATATAAAAAAGCCCTGAACAAATTTTATGTCCAGGACTTATTATAATAAGATTGATTATTTTACGATGTCTATTATATCCACCAATTACATTTCTTCAACTGCAGTTTTACCAGCAATTCTACCAAAGGTAAAGATATCGGTAAGTGCATTACCGCCAAGACGGTTGCCTGCATGAATACCACCTGCAACTTCACCTGCAGCATATAGGTTTCTAATTGGATTACCTTTTTCATCTAATACTCGAGTACAAGTATCAATCCTTAAGCCACCCATTGTATGATGAACAGCTGGTTTTCTTGGTGTCGCATAGAAAGGTGGTTTTTCAACTTTTAAGCTGAATGTATCCTTGTGGAACTCAGGATCTAAACCCGCATCCACATACGAATTGTATTTTTTAATGGTGTCCGCAAGTATCTGTGGATTCATCCCTACTTTCTCAGCAAGCGCTTCAATTGTATCCGCCTTAAAGAGTGTTCCTGCTGCCACTTGATGCTCGATTTTTTCCTCACTTGTATTGGCAGCCGTCTTCTTGATTTCACTATCGGCAATCAAGTAGAATAAGCCACCCTCTTCAATTGCCGCCTTGGTCAATACGTCTCTACCGGAGAACTCGTTGACAAACCTCTTGCCTTCTGTGTTAACAATAACAAAGTTTTCAGGAGGCACTTGAACACCGCTGAAGAGTTCACCAGTTTCTGGGTCAGAAACGGGCATCATCTGTGTAAAGCCCATACCTGTAAGAGCCGCACCAACGGATTGACCAAGTAAAATCCCATCTCCAGTCATTGCATATGAATTTGTGGTTCTGATATTGTCGTCAATCTCTTTCCAATATGTGTTGTACTCTTTAAGCATTTTTGTATTGGCACCGAAACCACCACTAGCAAGCACCACTTTTTTGGCATGAACTGTGATCTTTTGACCATTTTCGCCTCTTGCGATTACACCTTTAATTTCGCCATTTTCTAGGATGAATTCCTTTACAGGGCTGTCTGTTATGATTTTACCTGCGTTTGCTTCAACAAAGTCTCTAAGGGCTAAAATAAATGCTGTACCATAGGTCTTAACAGGCTTATGCCCACGACGCCACAAGGCACCTACTGGGGCAAAAACGATATTTTTATCATATTCAACACCAATTTCTTCAAGCCATTTAACACTTTCAAGTGCATGGTCTGTCATGATTTTTACCAGATCATATTGGCCATAGATTTCATTGCCATGAAGGTCTGTTCGCTTACCACCAAAGTAAGTCTGCATTCTATGAAGAAGTGGCGAGTCAAATAGGTGGCCCTTTACGTCTTTAAACTTTTCTTCATAGGCCATAAATTCTTTCTTTAGTGCTCTGAAATCCTCTAAATACTCAGGGTGAATCAGGCTTTCATCAGTAGCAAGTAAGCCCTCGATCGTCGTTCTCTCACCAGGATTCTCCTCAAATCCAGCCTGCCATTCTGGGTTGGCTGCATTGACTGGACCACCAGAACGGATGGTATTACCGCCCACTGCTGGGTACTTCTCAATAACGATTGTATTTGCACCCTTTTGAAGGGCTGTAGCCGCAGCACTAAGGCCTGCACCGCCGCCACCTACGATGACGATATCACAGGTATATTCTTCATCCTCTCTGTTTAGAGCACTTGGTGGTTTAGGGCGTCTTTTTAAGATATCAGGGTTAACACCTGCTAGTTTAACCGCTTTTGCAACGCCATCGAGTACAGCATTACTCGTTTCTGAGGCACCTGAAAGCGCATCGACATTCAGCGTCTGACCCTCGATGATTCGATCAGGAATTCTTGTGAAAACAACATCTGCAAGGCCTTCTGTCTCACCTTGTCTGTCAATCTCTATGGTCTCGATGCGCTTTTCGCTAAAGGTCACCTTCATGGGTAGACTACCACCATGACCTAATGTACTTACTTCATAATCTCCTGGGTTAAACTCAAATTCTTCCTCTTCATTTAAAAGATTTGAAATTTTTGAAAAACGCATAAAACGCAAGAAGCAGACTTCAAGGAAATCAATGGTTCTTTCGCTATTGAGGTCTCCGTTTTCATCAAAGGCCTTATGGGCATTCCCAAGTAAGAACTCATAACCCGGCATGACATTAGCATCCACTCCTGGTGCATCTAATATCTGACGAAGGTGTAATTGTGCACGTGATGAGCCCTGTGCATCCCTTGAAGCACCCAAAATCATTACGGGTTTTCCCACCAGTGGATGAAGCTCAAAACTAAGCCATTCAATAAGGCTCTTTAGACTCGACGGCACCGAGTGGTTGTATTCTGGCGTTGCAAAGATCACCCCATCACATGCTGTAATTTTATCGTTGAACATCTGAAGGATTTCTGTATTGGATTGGTCGTCTGATTGGTTAAACATTGGAACATCTGCGATGTCCAAAATCTCAATCTCAGCTTTTGGTTCAAAATACTTTTTCATGAACTGAAGGAGTAAACGGTTATATGATTTTTTCGCACTCGTTCCAGCAATTGCAACAAATTTCATCATGTTCCCTCCTATACCTGCCAAGTGTATTTTTTATCTTTTTTGATGACTTCTTTTTCAGCCAATAACTTTGATGTGATTTCTGTAAACAACAAGAATTCTCTAAAAACTTCATTGAGTTCCACCAGTTTATCAGGGTATTTTAGCTTCCCAGCATAATCAAATGCCTCTTGTGATTTTCCAAGAAGAAATTCACTGCTTGGCATAATTCTCGCCGCAAGTTCAGGCGAATCAAGAATCTGTCTGAGATGGGCCTGTGCTCTTGAAGACCCTAAAGTCCCATGAGATGCGCCTACAATTAAAACTGGTTTGTCTGTAAGCGCCTGACTAGTATAACTGATCCATTCGAGTGCACTTTTTAAAACTGCCGGAATAGCGTGGTCATACTCAGGTGTTGCGATTATAACGCCATCAGCATCTATGATTTTTTCTGACATTTCTACGACTGTTTCAGGCACTTGGTCACCTTCAACCTCGTAAAAGGCAGGTAATTCCTTGATTTCACAAAGTGCTATATCCGCATCCTTTGCAAAGTGCTTTTGCATAAATTGAAGCAGCTTGCGATTCGTCGATACATCCGCATTTGTGCCTACAATTGCTAAATATTTCATTGGTTTCCCCTCTCTATATGGAAAATAGTCTCCATTTCATTTGATTGATATAATTTTAACACGTTCATATAAGTCTATCTAATAGTTATATATTGAAGATTGATAACAAATTTGTTATCATCAAATATAAAATAAACCTAGCAACCATTTAGAAGAGGTGGTATATATGTCACAAAACAGTCCACAGAACACCCTATATTATATTGACGCCATACTCAAGTACAGCAATTATGGCAAGGCTGCCAAGGCACTTTATGTCTCTCAGCCCTACCTAACACAAGTAATAAAACGCGTGGAAAAGCAACTTGAATGTGAACTCATTAACAGAAGTGAACTCCCATACCGCCTAACCGAACAAGGCAAAATATATTATGAGTACTTAACTTCATTAGAAAATCGTTATTCGAGATTTCTAAATGAAATCGCAGCGGTTGGAAACCTTGAAAAACAAGTGATTAAAATTGGGATTCTACCAAGTCTTGGGACTTACCTCCTTCCACTCCTGCTCCCTAATTTTTTAAAAAAACATCCGAACTGTAAGGTTGAGCTTTTTGAAGATTTTCCTGAAAAGAATGAGAAACGCACCCTAAGTGGTGAGTTGGACTTTTGGATTGGACAAAACTCTAGAAACATCTCTCCAAATCTGAGCTCGACCATTTTGGGAAAAAACAGCTATATTGCCATTATCCCGTGCTCTTGCCCACTTTATAAAGAGGGTGTCCCAATTATTGAAGAAGGCACTTATGACATGAAGACCCTCCTCAGCCAAAACCTCATTTTAACCAGTAAGGGGTCCTCCATAAGGAGTCAAATTGACCAGCTTTTGAGCCTTTATAAAATCACACCTAATATTATCCTTGAGAGTACTGAAATCTATACCATTCAAAAACTCTCTATGAACAATATTGGCTTGACCTTCATTCCCGAGAGCATTAGCGTCCAGCCTTGTCCAGAAAAATACAACCTCTACACACTACCAATCGAAGAACTGAGCTTGGATTTTTTTATTGCACATCATTCGGACAGGCCACTCTCAGAAACTGATTTGGCACTTATTAACGCCTTCTCTATTGACCAAGAAAATGCTTTTAGTTTAGGAGAATCAAATGGAAACCTCTAAAAAAACACTCTATCTCATGGGGACAGTCATTAAACTCTCCTTAACAAGCCAAGATGCTGAGGCACTTATAGATGAGGCTTCAAAAATGCTGAGTCGATTCGAACAGGTCTTTAGTGCCAACAACGACAAGTCCCCACTTGCCAAACTAAAAGAGACCGCTTATAAAGCACCCCAAAAGGTAGATGCCGACTTATTTGACCTAATAAGGATTGGCAAAGACCACAGTCAAACAGAGGGGAGTCTCTTAAATATTGCAATCGGACCACTTACAAAGCTCTGGCATATTGGGTTTGAAGACGCATGTGTCCCAAGCCAGAAAGAGATCGAGTCTATCCTAGGTATTATAAATCCAGAACACATCGCCTTAGATGAAGAAAATCAAACTGTTTTCTTCAAGAAAAAGGGCATGACAATAGACCTCGGTGCCATCGCCAAGGGCTATTTCTGCGATATAATTATGGCTTTTTTTAAGGATCATGGGGCTGTTTCAGCCATGGTCGATTTAGGGGGTAATGTACTTGTTTATGGAGATTCGCCTAAGGGAAATGAAGAATGGCAAGTTGGGATTCAAAACCCCTTTTTACCGAGGGGCAATTTGGTTGCCAGTGTCAGCGTTAGGAACCAATCTGTGGTGACTTCAGGCATTTATGAGCGGATTTTTAAAATTGATGGTCAAACCTACCACCATATTTTCGACAGCAAAACCGGTTATCCAATAAAGACCAATATCGCCTCACTGACCATCATTGCTGATAAGTCCTTGGATTGTGATCTTTATACGACAAAATTCTTTGGCCTTGATATCCAAAGAATTTTAAAGGAGGTAGAGGAGATTGAGGGCATGGGGGCCATCGTCATCACTAGGGATGGCAGGATGGCACATACTCGTAATCTTAA
>NZ_JBVBZF010000248.1:0-5408 GCF_057447755.1 Fusibacter sp.
CTTGGTGAAATTGGTATATCAGCTGATCAAGTTAGTACCGGGGCAAATCAAGTCAGCTCATCCTCTCAAAGTCTATCACAAGGCTCGACAGAGCAGGCAAGTGCAATAGAAGAAATCACAACTGCGATAACCCAAGTTGCAGAGCAGACAAAAGAAAATGCGATTTCTGCCAATAAAGCCAATGATTTATCTGTTAGAGCAAAAGAAGGGGCAATCGTGGGCAACTCTAGAATGAATGAGATGATTTCAGCGATGAAAGACATCAATGAGTCATCAAATAATATTTCTAAGATTATTAAGGTTATCGATGAAATTGCCTTCCAAACCAACATATTGGCATTAAATGCAGCCGTGGAAGCTGCAAGAGCTGGTGAACATGGTAAAGGTTTTGCAGTTGTAGCAGAAGAGGTAAGAAACCTAGCAGCGAGAAGTGCTAATGCTGCAAAAGAGACGACAGACCTAATCGAGAACTCAATCGGCAAAGTCAATAGCGGCACAGAGATTGCCAACAACACCGCAGTGGCGTTAACTGAAATCGTTGAAGGTGTCTCTAAAGTGGCTGAACTTGTTTCAGACATCGCCAGTGCTTCAAACGAGCAGGCAACTGCAATTGCTCAAATCAATGAAGGGGTAAATCAAGTATCAGACGTTACACAAAACAACACTGCAACTGCTGAGGAAAGTGCAGCTGCAAGTGAGGAAATGTCTGCTCAAGCTGAAATGCTCAAAGAAATGGTTTCTAAGTTTATATTAACAGGCCAAAAGTCTAAGACTAAAAAAGTGGCAGAAACCACCAATGATAAGGTGGTTAAACAAACAAAAGACAGGATTATCAATTTAGATGATGGTGAATTTGGAAAATATTAGCGTCATTAATAAAAAGAATAAGCGTTTTAGAGGATGAAGAGGGTGCTTTTATAGCACCTCTTCCTCCATATTTGAGGTGGCTATGAAGATTAAAGACAATGAATTCAAACGCATCCAGTCATTTGTATATGATAATTACGGCATTTTGCTCACTGAAAAAAAGAAAACACTTGTTGAAAGTCGATTTACACATATTTTAGAAGTAAGAGGGTTTGAGAATTTTACATCGTATTTTGATATTATTGAAGCAGATACGACTGGAAAAGAGATCTCTGAGTTTATCAATAAAATTACGACGAATCACACTTACTTTTTTAGAGAAGAGAAGCACTTTCGATTTTTAAGGGAAACGGCATTGCCTGAGATCGTTCAAAGAGAACAAGACACCAAGGATATCCGAATATGGTCAGCAGGCTGCTCAAGTGGTGAAGAGCCATATTCCATTGCAATGACAATTGATGAGTATCTGGGAACTAAAAAAATGATGTGGGATACTAAGGTCTTAGCAACTGATATTTCCCTGAAAGTACTTGAAAGTGCCAATAAAGGCGAGTATGAGAAAGCCCAGGTTGAAAAATTAAACAAACAGATTCAACACAAGTACTTCTCAAAAGCGGATTTTGAGCATTTTAAGGTGAAGGATACTCTAAGAAATGAAGTGATTTTTAGAAAGTTTAATTTGACCAATGATTTTCCGTTTAGAAAGAAGTTTCATGTTATATTTTGTAGAAATGTCATGATTTATTTTGACAAGAAATCTAAAAAGGAATTGATTAACAAGTTTTATGATGCCTTGTTACCAGGAGGTTACCTCTTTATAGGGCATTCTGAAACCATTGAAGATCGATCACAAGGATTTAAATATCTACAACCTGCGATCTACAAAAAGGAGTAATTTATGGCAAAAAAGATTATTCGTGTACTCATAGTGGATGATTCTCTGCTGTTTAGAGAGACCTTGAAGAATAAGTTGGAGACGGATGAAAGCATCGAGGTAATTGCAACTGCCGTGGATCCATATGATGCACGGGATAAAATATTGGCCTATGAGCCTGATGTGATGATCTTGGATGTACAAATGCCAAAGATGGATGGGATTGAGTTTCTAAAACGATTGATGCCTCAGTATCCCTTGCCTGTGGTGGTGATGTCTGCACTGGATAACATGGTATTTGATGCCCTTAAATATGGTGCAGTGGAATTTGTCAACAAACCAAGTACGAGCTCTGAAAGTGCACTGGATCTCTTCATCAATGAATTGATCATCAAGGTTAAAATCGCATCTATTGCCAATGTTAGTGGCCTTAAACGCGTCATTCGAAATTCAAGCGATGAACGCTCAGAACACAAGAATATGAGAAATAAAGTGATTGCAATTGGCGCATCAACGGGTGGTACAGAGGCACTTTACGAGATTTTGCATAAGCTGCCATCTGAAGTACCTGGGATAGTCATCGTTCAGCATATGCCGCCAGTGTTTACTAAACTTTATGCGCAAAGATTAAATGCCTCTTGTAAGATGATTGTTAAAGAGGCAGAAGATGGTGATGAAATACAAGATGGTGTTGCCTTACTAGCACCTGGTGGCCTTCAAATGAGGGTTCATAAGTCTGGCAGCAAGATGGTTGTCAAATTGTTTGATGGGGACAAGCGGAATGGTCACATTCCATCCGTTGATGTTTTATTTGAATCCGTAGCTCAATTTTATGGTAAGCAGGCATTGGGGATAATATTAACCGGAATGGGGCAGGATGGTGCAAAGGGATTGCTCAAAATGAAGGAAAATGGGGCCAAAACCATAGGTCAAGACGAGAAAACCTGCATCGTATATGGTATGCCAAAGGTAGCTTTTGAAATCGGAGCGGTTGACTATCAAATGCCTGTAACAGAAATTCACAAGAAGGTTATGGAGCTTATATAAAAGCGTGATGGTAAAATGACACCTTATAAAAAGTGAACCATGTTGAAAACAAGAATACTTTAAAAGCGTTAGATTTGCAGCTTGTAAGAAGCCTGAAAATCATAACGCTTTTGTTACTTTCTAAAACAATTATCAATATGGTATAATTGAAAAATACATACAGTCTTAATCTGCTGTAAGAACGATCTTTTGTGTTTTGATTTGGGGAGGAAACTATGTCACTTAAACATCAAATGGCAAGAAAAGAAATCATTGATACAGGTCTTTTAATATCTCAATCTGCCTTGGTAATTGGAACTTGGGGCAACATCAGTGTGCGCATTCCAAATGAAGATCTCGTTGCAATAACACCAACAGGTGTTGACTATGAAAAAATTAAGCCTGAAAATATTCCCATCGTTGATTTGGAAGGCAATTTGATCGATGGCGATATGAAGCCGTCTTCAGAATTGCCCCTGCATCTTGAAATATATAAAAATAGATCAGATGTCTTTGCTGTTATTCATACACATTCAACTTATTGTACTGCAATGGCAATTGCGAGAAAACCAATTCCGGCAACATGTGAAGATTTGGTTCAAATCGTTGGTGGAAATGTACGGGTATCTGAGTATCGATTACCTGGAACGCTTGAGCTTGGTATTGAAGCTGTAAAGGCACTTAAGGATCGCAATGCTGTTATTTTGGCAAATCATGGCTTAATCACTGCTGCTAAGGATTTGAAAGAGGCCACAAAGGTTGCGCAAATTTGTGAAAAATCGGCACATGCTACTTTGTTATCATACATGATTGGCGGTCCGATTGAGCTTTCGGACGAGGATTGCACATACATGCGTGAATTCTATGTCAACAAGTATGGACAAAGATAGATTAATCTGACAAAAAAATGATCAGGAATAACTTTAAAAGGATTAGCAATAACTTTAAAGTGATTATAAAGTGATTGCTATTCAACCTCATTATCTTTATTTTTTGGAGGGTATGAGTTCAGAATATTTAAAATTTTTCGAATTGAATATTACAAAATTAAAATCTAATGGTGAAAGGCCTTGTTTTTAAGAATGAGCTTTTTGAAGGGCTTGAGCATTTGAATTACAAAAAATTAAAATGACAAGTATTTGTCATTTCATTACAAAAGTGTTACAGCTTAAAAAAAAGTGTTGCAGACGTAAAAAAATTATTATATGATTTGTTTGTAGTCGGGTGGTACTGACTACGGTGTATAAAAAATCAAAATAAAAAAAAGGAGGTTACAAAATGATTAATTTAGCATACACATCTACCGTAAGAAGAAGTTCTGTATTTATTGGCATTAACGCTATAAGTGCGTCTTTCGTTCAACTTAATAGTTCTGTAGCCTGCGGGAATCAATTATAAGAAATTATAAGCGATTTATCATGATAGAATGATAACCACAGGCAAAAATGTCTGTGGTTTTTTTATGTCTATAAACATGCTTATTTCAGCAGAAGTAAGTATGCATTATAAATGTAGGGGTGAGTGACGGCTCGCCTTTTAAAGACCATGCTGAGCATGGTCTTTTTCTTTAGCGCTAAAGGGAATTATCGGACATTATAGGAAATTTTAACTTTTTTTAAATGACAACGTTAGGGGGTCGAATTTAGTGAAAAACATATTCAAGTATTTGAAAGGTTATCGAGGGGTCTTCTTAATCGCGGTTCTTTCAATTATCGTCGCAACAGTCATGCAGCTGGCAACACCTATTTTAATAAAATACGCAATTGATACCATAATCGGCAGTGAACCTGCTGGGAATTTACAAATGCTTATGGACCTATTTGGTAAAAATTTGATGAGCGTGGTATGGATTATTGTTGTAATTAACTTAATTAGAGGTATTTTCCTGTTCCTAAAGGGTTACCTATCAAGCTATGCTGCTGAGCATATTGCTGAGAATTTAAAGAATAAGCTTTACAAGCAAATTCAATATATGTCGTATGAATACCATACAAAGCGAGAAACCGGTGACCTCATTCAAAGATGTACTTCGGATGTGGAAACAATCAGAAAGTTTTTAGGGGTACAAATCGTTGATTTAGGTCGAATTATTTTTATGATTCTCCTTTCTGTGGCGATTATGATGAGCTTAAACTTCAAGCTTACCCTCTATGCGATTGCACTAATACCGATTCTCTTTGGGTTTTCTTATATCTTTTTCACCAAGGTTCAAAAGAACTTCAAGAAATCAGATGAAGCGGAAGGCACACTAACGACGGTTTTACAGGAAAATCTCTCTGGTGTCAGGGTTGTAAGAGCTTTTGGTAGAGAAAAATATGAAATCGACAAATTTGAAAAGGCGAATGAAAATCATAGAAAAGTCACTTATAGATTGATCGAAGTCTTGGCCTACTTTTGGTCATCATCAGATCTAATCACACTGATTCAAAGTGGTGTGGTTTTAGTGGCCGGATCGAGGATGGCAATTAATGGTGAAATCAGCATTGGAACCCTAGTGGCCTTTATCACCTATGAATCAATGTTACTATGGCCGGTAAAGCAGTCCGGAAGATTGCTTAGTGAGCTTGGTAAAACGACAGTCGCAATTACACGTGTTGAAGAAATATTGAACGAAGAAATTGAGGTAGATCAGCCTTATGAA
>NZ_JBVBZF010000249.1:0-5405 GCF_057447755.1 Fusibacter sp.
CAATTCAAATCGTTGCAGATCAAAACAAAGCATAGGGGGTGTTTGGTTTGAAATTTGTTGGTAAGAGTGTTAAAAGAGTTGACGGGGTAAAAAAGGTCACAGGGACCTTAAAATATGTAGATGATATTAAGCTTTCAAGAATGTTGTATGCGGCTGTAAAAAGAAGTCCGCATGCACATGCAAACATCCTTAATATCAATATTGAAAAAGCCAAAGCGCTTAAGGGTGTTAAGGATATCATTACTGGAGAGCACTTCGAAAAAAGAGGTGGGCTCTATTTAGAGGATAAGAACTTTTTAGCAGTTGGCAAAGCAAGATATCGCGGTGAAGCAGTGGTGGCGGTTTGTGCCGAAACTGAAGAAATTGCACAAAGAGCGGTTGAACTCATTGAGGTGGAATATGAAGTACTTCCTGCGGTGACGGATGCCAAAGAAGGCATGAAGCCTGATGCACCACTTGTCCATCCAGACTTAGGCGATTACAATTGGGCACCTGTATTCTTTCCAAAGCCAGGGACCAATATTTCCAATCATTATACCCTAAGAAAGGGCGATGTTCCTGAAGCTTTTAAAAATGCTGAGTTTGTTGTTGAAAACAACTTTTTCGTACCACATGTCCAGCATGTACCAATAGAGACACACACTGCAATTGCACAGATGGATGCTGACGGATTCTTGACAGTCTGGGCAAGCTGCCAGTCGCCATATGCAGTAAGACAAGCACTTTCTGCTGCCTTTGATGTACCACTTAATAAGTTGAGAGTACTTTCACCAGCAGTCGGTGGCGGATTTGGTTCAAAAGCTGGAACGACCTTAGAAGGGATTATCATACCACTTGCCATGCGTGCAAAGGGCAGACCAGTAAAACTCACTTATTCGAGACAAGATGAATTTGAAAATGCCTATGTTAGACAAGGTCTTCACGCTTCTATTAAAACAGCGGTTAATAAAGAAGGTAAAGTGTTGGCAGTACAAAACGAGTTTATTTGGGATGGCGGTGCTTATACAGAGTATGGTGTCAACATCGCAAAGGCTGCAGGATATGCATCGGCTGGACCATATGATATAGACAACGTTTGGACAGATTCTTATTGCGTTTATACCAATCATCCAGTTGGCGGTCCTTACAGGGGCTTCGGCATGTGTGAAATTCATTTTGGCATAGAACAAAATCTGGATATTATCGCAGAAAAGCTTGGTATATCCCCAGTGGAAATAAGAAAAATAAACGGCATGAAACCAGGTGGTACCACAGGTACTGGCGAAGTAGTTACCGTATCAGGTCTGATGGAATGTCTAGACCAAGTGGTTGAGGATATTAAATTTTATGAAAAGAGCCAGCCTTCTTCACCAACAAAATTGCGTGGAAAGGGAATCGCATGTGGCTGGAAGGCCCCTTCAATGCCTAATAACGCAGCATCCTCAGCAATCATTAAACTCAATGAAGATGGGTCTGCACATCTACTTGTAAGTGCGCAAGATATAGGTCAGGGTTCTGACACCGTTATGACCCAAATCGCCGCAGAGGTTTTATCGATTTCACCTGAAAAAATCACCATTAAAACAGGCGATACAGATCATACCCCTTACGAGTGGCAAACTGTTGCTTCAAGGATTACTTATTCAGCGGGTCGTGCCGTTTATGAGGCTTGCCATGACGCAATGGATCAATTACTTGAACTGTCTCAGATAAAATTGGGTATCTTCAAAAGAGACTTGGAACTTAGAGATGGTTATGTGGTCTCTAAAATATATCCTGATAAGAAAGTTGCAATTTCTGAACTTGCCTTGGGACTTAACTTCCCAGATGGCTCGGCAATTCATGGACCAATCATTGGTAGGGGTTCATTTATTCCACCGAACATCAGAAATGCAGATAAGAAAACCGGTCTTGGTGACCATCCTGTTGTGTTCTGGACATATGGGGTACAGGGCGTAGAGGTGGAGGTTGACATAGAAACAGGTCAAACCAAGGTCTTAAAAGTTGCTTCTTGCTTCGATGTGGGTAAGGTGATGAACCCTCAACTCCTCGAAGGTCAAATAGAAGGTGCAATCGTACAAGGGATGGGGACAGCCTTGTTTGAAGAGCTCATGCTCAAGGATGGCAAGGTGCTAAATCCATCGTTTGTCGATTACAAAATTCCGACAGCAGATGATATGCCGGAAATGATTATCAAGTTTGTAGAAAACCCAGAGGAAACTGGTCCATTTGGCGCAAGGGGGGTTGCAGAACCTGCAATGGTGCCATCTGCTCCAGCGATTGCGAATGCCATTTATGATGCAACTGGTATTCGACTCAATACAATGCCTATGACAGCTGAAAAGGTCTTAAAGGCAATGAAAGAAAAATAGGTTAACGAGAAGACGCATCTACTAGAAAATAAGGAGGGGTTTTATGGAATCGCAAAAAAACGTACATGCGATTACAGATGTTACTGAGTTGGGGACGGCTAAAATGATGACATTAGGTCTTCAGCACACTTTTACAATGTTTGGTGCTACTGTTTTAGTTCCGATTATTACTGGACTCGATATTTCTGTTTCACTATTTTTAGCAGGTATTGGTACTCTTATTTTCCACTTTATTACAAAAGGTAAAGTTCCAGCATTCTTAGGCTCTTCATTTGCATTCATCGCTCCAATGCTTGCGGTAGCAGGTACTTATGGTTTAGATTATGCAAGAGGCGGAATCGTTGTTGCTGGTTTTATTTACCTGATTTTAGCAGGCTTGATGCAAGTATTTGGTTCAGAAAAGGTTATCAAGTTTTTCCCACCTGTTGTTACAGGTCCGATTATCATCGTTATTGGTCTAAAACTCGCACCAGTAGCAGTTGGTATGGCGCAGGCAGACTGGCTTTTAGCATTTATCGCATTCTGTATCGTTACAGGGGTTAGCGTTTATGCAAAGGGCTTCTTAAAAGTAATTCCAGTTATCATTGGCCTAATTGGCACATATATAATTGCAGTGATCCTTGGCAAAGTCGATTTTACACCAGTTCAACAGGCTGCTTTTATCGGTGTACCTGCATTTACTTTTGCTAAATTTAACTTGGATGCAATCCTTACTGTTGCACCAATCGCACTTGCAACTATGGTTGAGCATGTTGGCGACGTCCTCGCTATAGGTGCAACTGTAGAAAAAGATTTCATGAAAGACCCTGGTTTAACAAGAACACTTATGGGTGATGGTATTGCAACTTCTGTTTCAGCAATGTTTGGTGGACCAGCAAATACAACTTACTCTGAAAATACGGGTGTTTTGGCACTCACTAGAGCTTGGGATCCTAAGATCATGAGAATTGCAGCGGTTATGGCAATCTGTTTAGGTCTTATTCCAAAGCTTGGTGCATTAATCTCTACAATTCCTGGCGCAATTATCGGTGGTATTTCTATTATCCTATTCGGGATGATCGCTTCTATCGGTGCTAGAACTTTGGTTGAGCATCAGGTTGATTTTACAAAATCAAGAAATCTTATTATTACAGCAGTTATCGTGGTTCTAGGTTTAGGTGGTGCAGTACTTCCAATTAACATTGGTGCATTCTCTGTAAACGTAGAAGGTATGGCACTTGCTGCAATAGCAGGCATTATTTTAAATATTATTTTACCAGAATAGTACTACTTACTTTCTCGTTAATCACTCAACCGGTAAAAGAGTAGGTCTTTTACCGGTTTATTTTGTAAAACATTTACGAATATTTCACCGAATTGCTCTATTTTATTGTTGTGAGTTGCTAAAAAAATACCCTTAAAATAATCAGAATATTTAGTATAATGGTATTAGAGGTGACGCGCCATGCAAAATAATATTGGGGTTCGAATAAGTGAAATCATGCAGCTTGATTTATTTAAGGAAGCTGAAATCATAGGCGGAAAGTTGGGGCTTGAGCATTATATTACCAAGGTTAATGTCATGGAGGTTCCAGATATCATTAACTGGGTTAAACCAGGGGAATTTCTCTTGACCACTGCCTACTCAATTAAAGATGACATTATGAAGTTAAATGAGCTCATTCCAGTCATGAAGGAAATAGGTGTAGCCGGAATTGGGATTAAGACCAAGCGTTACATAGATGAGCTGCCAAATAGTGTTATTGAAACTGCTGACCGATTGGCATTTCCCATTATAGGCATTCCACAGGATATTTCCTTTGGAGATATCATTACCAATATACTGACCAGTGTTGTGAATAAACAAACAAACTTATTGATTCAAATAGACGATTTCAACAATCGTCTCAAGGAAATTATGCTTAGAGGCGGTGACCTCTATGAAATCGCAAAGATGATTCACGATGTTGTGGATGCACCAATTGCCATTACAGAGGATATCTTTAAGGATTTTGTGATCGTTGCCAGTCCTGAACAGACTAAAATGATTGAACCACTTGTGGAACAACTGATCCTCAATCGAAATGCAAAGTATAAGAAAACCATCCGAGATTTTGGGATTGAGCATTTTGAAGATTATTTTGGCGACCAAATGGTCAATCGATTAATGATTCCGATTTTTTCAGCAGATGTCCTTTACGGACATGTCATCATTTGGAATGTTAATGATAATATTGCAGACACCACACTCTTTATGATTGAGGCAGCGGTGTCCTTAATTGCACTTAATTCTGCAAAGAAGCTATCGGTTTATGAAAATGAAAACAAACACAAAATTGAATTTATAGAAGAATTACTATCTGACCAAGAAAGTCATCATCTTAGGGCTATAGAAAAAGCCACGTATTTTGATTTTAACAAGAATAATGTTTACGGTGTGGTTCTCGTCTCTATAAATGAGACGGTAACGGATGTCAAATATACACCCAATAATTCGAAAATTTTAAAACAGCTCAATTCAAAGCTTATCAGTGTTGTAGAACGTCTGCACCGTTCTTATAAAGGCGAACTGATTTATGGGAACAAGAGTGATCGGGTCATCTTTTTAATGGGCTTTGACTACCTCTACGACGAAGCAAAGATGAAGCAGGAAATGATTCAGTTTTCACATGACCTGCTCAGTTTTTCTAAACTGGAAAATATTCATAATAAAATATCAATCGGTATCGGCAGAACATATGGTAACTATCGAGAGCTATACAACAGTTACCGAGAGGCCAACCGATCAATTCAAAAGTTGAATTTAGGCGGTATTGCAAGACAAGGTACTGGTAATGAATTAGACCACAAAATTTTACATTTTGATGATCTTGGCATATACAGAATCTTGTCAAATGAAGTCATTCAGCCAGAGTTATACCAGTTTTTCATGGAAACCTTAGGCCCTATTGTGGCTTATGACAGGGAGAAGGACGCCGATTTATTGCAGACCCTTAAAATGTATTTTTCCTGTGGTTGTAATCTCAAAAAGGTATCTGAGGAGATGTACACCCATTACAATACTGTGATTTACCG
>NZ_JBVBZF010000250.1:0-5402 GCF_057447755.1 Fusibacter sp.
ACTAAACCTATTAATACTAACCTCCTAGATGACAAAACCCTAGATTGGTTACTCGAAAAAAATAATCCATCTGTCCGTTATTTTACACTTAGAGATATTCTAAAATTAGAGCCAAAAGACAAGATGCTTGTAGAAGCTAAGAAGGCAATTATGACCCAAGGCATTGTTCCAGAAATATTGTCACTAGAGCATGATGACGGCTACTGGACAGAGGCTGACAAGTTCTATACTGCTAAATACAAGGGGACTGTTTGGCAACTCATGATCTTGGCAGAACTCGGTGCTAGTGGGGACAATGAAAAGATAAAAAAAGCCTGTGAATTTATTTTATTAAATGCTCATACAGGTGAAAAGGGTGCATTTGCAATGAAGCGAAGCAAAAAAGAAAACAGGGGTCTCACAAGTGAAATTGTACCTTGTTTGACAGCAAATATGGTATGGGCTCTTATCAAATTTGGCTATTTAGATCATGTTAAAGTACAAGATAGCATAAATTGGCTCTTGGACCATCAAAACGCCAATGACGGTGAGAAGGCCAATGACAGTGATACAAGTAAGGTTGAAAAGCAAGAGATCAGGTACCATGAAATTTGTTTCGGGAGTCATACCTGCTTTATGGGCCTTGTTAAAACCCTTAAGGCCTTTAGCGTCATCCCGATTGAGCAAAGAACAGATGCCATCAATAATAAGATCAATACCCTCGCAGAATTTTTGTTGATGCATCACATTTACAAGCAGAGCCATAATCTAAACCGGGTCTCAAAGCCAGGTTGGAAGAAGCTGGGTTTTCCCTTGATGTACCAAACAGACATACTTGAAATCATGTCAATCTTGACTGACCTTGGCATAGAAGATCCACGAATGGATGAAGCAAGGGCGCTTTTGATTCAAAAAAGAAATGAAGATGGAAGATGGATTCTTGAAAACTCCTTTAATGGGAAAATGCACATCGATATAGAAGTCAAAAACGAGCCTTCTAAATGGATTACTTTAAAGTCAATAAATGTATTGAATAAATTGGGATAAAAACATCGACAAGTTCGAGAACAAATGTTATATTAAAAATATAAATGCTATAACGCACAGAAAGAGGTTTTGTAATATGACTGATCCAAGCAATAATATAAGCACAGTTCTTAAAAAGGTCAGGTTCGAACGCGGATTGACACTTGAGGAAACTTCAAAGCTAACAGGTGTGAGTAAAGCCATGATTGGACAGATTGAAAGAGGTGAATCCAATCCAACCATTTCTACTCTTTGGAAAATTTCAGCGGGCTTGAGAATTGCTTTTTCAGACCTCATTGGACATTCTGATTCTGATTACAAGAAA
Source organism: Fusibacter sp. (assembly GCF_057447755.1). NCBI lineage: Bacteria > Bacillati > Bacillota > Clostridia > Eubacteriales > Fusibacteraceae > Fusibacter > Fusibacter sp. Next base: position 1,331 of record NZ_JBVBZF010000250.1, read on the forward strand.
ATTGATATTGATGCCATAAAACCAGTCTATGAATCAGAGGAATTGATGATTTTATATGATGTCTTTCCCTTTGATCCCATGACGGGTTTTGAATACTTTTATATTAAACTCTTGCCAGGTGCTAGGCATACATCACCACCTCACTTCAACTCCACTGAAGAGTATATTGTAGTGACCAAGGGGACCCTGGTCCTTACGGTGGAGAACCAGACCTTTGAGCTGAAAGCTCCGTCTGCATTGAAGTTTAAGGCAAATGTTGAACATACTTATTCTAATCCACATGAAGATGAGGTTATACTTCAGAGTATTATTAAATATTAGATGCTCAGAACCATGTAAATAGGATACACGTGTTTCAGGCTCTAGAATATACACCTTCCAGACTGTATAATACACCTTTCAGACTGCATAATACACACCTTTCAGACTCTAGAATACACACGTTTTACACGATAGCATCCAAGCTTCTCAGGATAAAGATAGTTTCAGTTGGAAAAAACCAGTCATGCTATATATGACCTTTTTATTAGAGAAAAAGTAGCGCCTTTCCATGATCGAGAGATTTGTCTCGATTTTTCTTTAAAAGCGTAGGACGTTATAACGTATAAAATATAACAAAACATAATTCAATAGGAGGAATAGACCATGCTTTCAGAACGCATTGAAAAAACCAGACAGGAGTACATCCGTACAAAACCTGCCATATCTTATGAACGCGCAAGAATTTGGACAGAGTCTCATATGAGAACAGAGGGTCAATCTGTGCCTATTCGACGTGCAAAGGCCTTTCGAGACACGTGTAATGAGCTGCCTGTCACTATTTTTGAAGGTGAACTCATCGTAGGGTCAACTGGCGAACATCGAAAATGTGGCATTCTCACGCCTGAGTTCTCTTGGACCTGGGTAGATCGTGAAATGGATACGTTTGATCAAAGAGTTCAAGATCCGTATCTTATCACCAAGGACCAGTGTGAGTATGTCAGAGACCATATATTCCCCTATTGGAAGGGTAAGTCCTTGGAAGAGGCATTCCTTGCCCAGCTACCAGAAGAGACAGCAAAAGTGGTGGTAGACACTGGTTTTGTGGATAATGATTCAAAATGGCGTCAAGCTGTTGGTGAGATTACACCTGATTATGAAGATGTTTTGTTTAAAAAAGGATTTGGAGGGATCTTAGCCCATGCTAATGAACAAGTGAAGAAATTCTCAAAGACCTCCAATGAAGCCATTAAAAAAATTGAATTCTATCAATCTATCATTTTAACTTCACAGGGCATTATTCGATTGGCAGAGCGATACTCTGAGAAGGCAAGCGAAATGGCGCTCTCAGAAAAATCTCCTGTAAGACGCAAAGAACTTGAGAAGATAGCAGAAATTTGTCTTAAAATTCCAAAACAGCCCCCTGAGACATTTTACGAAGCAATTCAGTTTATTTGGTTTACTCAGCTTGGTGGTATAATTTCTGAAAATCCCCTGGCACTTAATCCAGGGCGTTTTGATCAATTTATGTATCCATATTACAAGCATGATATTGAGCATAATATCATGACGAAAGATGAAATCCAAGAGCTCATCGAGTCTTATTGGTTAAAGTTATCTGAATGGGTTTGGACAATCTCTGCCAATACAGCAGAGTTCTTTGCAGGCTATAACCAATTTCAAAACTTAACCCTAGGTGGAAAAACCAGAGAGGGTAAGGATGCCACAAATGACCTTACCTTTATGTGCTTAAAAGCCACTGAAAGCGTAAAAACACACCAACCCGGACTTAGCGTAAGACTTCATCAGGATGCACCAAAATCATTCTTGGATGCTGTAACAGACCTGGTTAGTAAAGGTACTGGATTTCCTGCCATTCATAATGACGCATTGGGATATCAAATGCTAATTAATGCGGGTTATGAACCAGAGGATGCAAGAGATTGGAATAATTGTGGATGTGTCGTCCCTCATTTTAGAAAAACCAGTGAATGGACATCTGCTGTCAATGTCAACTTCACAGCGGCCCTTGAGTTTGCTTTAAACGGAGGGAAGAGTAGGCTCTTAAACACACAAATTGGCCTAATCGAAAGAGATGCAAGTACTTTCGAAACCTATGAAGCTGTGGAAAAGGCCTTTAAAAAGCAATTTGATTACTTGATTGAGCAATCTGTTATTGCCACCCTTTTAGCGCAAAAACTCCACAAGGAGATGGTACCAAGACCCTTTTTATCATCGTGTATAGAAGCCTGTCTTGAAAATGGTAAGGATCTTGTAGATTGTGGTGCTAAATACAACGTAGGACCAGTTTTAACAGGGATTGGCTTAGCAGTGACAGCCAACTCGCTTGCTGTGATCAAGAAACTTGTGTTTGAAGAGAAACGCGTTTCAATGGCGGCTTTACTTGAGGCAATGGCGGCAAATTGGGAAGGACATGAAGCCTTAAGACACATGGCGCTTAATGTACCCAAATATGGTAACGACATTGATTACGTAGATGATATTGCTAGAGAGCTTGCAAATTATTATTATAAAACGAGCCATCAGTATTTGGACATCAACGGAAATCCTTTTACCACGGCATTTATGGGGATTTCAAACTATTTACCAACCGGAAAAGTTCTTGGCGCAACGCCATGCGGCAGAAAAGCCAAAGAGCCTTTATCAGAAGGGGTTTCTCCAGTGGCAGGATCAGATAGATCGACCCCCCTTAGCGCCATGAGGTCTGCTGCAAAAATTAATCAGGATGTTCATTCTGGCGGAACTCTTCTCAATCTGAGACTCAATGAGGACTTGGTGAATACCAAAAGGGGGCAAAGCAACTTGGGGGCAATGATTCAAACATTTTTTGCCCTTGGAGGATTTCATATTCAGTTCAATACAATCTCAACGGAAACACTAATAAAGGCTCAGAAGAAGCCTGAGGAATACCGTGATTTATTGGTAAGAGTTGCAGGCTACAGCACTCAATTCGTCAATTTATCCAAATCCATGCAGGATGCGATTATCGCAAGAACGGCTCATGAAACCTATTAAGGAGATGTGATTATGGACGCTTTAAAGGGCTACTTTATGGCATTACAAAATTTTTCAGTTAATGATGGTGACGGTATAAGAACTACAGTGTTCTTCGCGGGCTGCCCTTTGACCTGTGAATGGTGTGCTAACCCTGAAGGTCTTACAAGTGGCCTAAAAATTGCATTCTATGAATCCCTTTGTATTGAGTGTGGCGCATGCGTAAAAGTCTGTCCCAACGGCGTCGGGATGCATTTTAACGATGAACGAGAGCGCTTAAAGTGCAATACATGTGGTGCCTGTGTGGGGGCCTGTCAAACTGGTAGTCGAAAGTCCCTTGTGTTTCAATATGATGTTTCTGAAATATTGACACATATAGAGCGACAAGAACTCTTTTATAAGTACTCAGGGGGTGGTGTAACTTTCTCAGGCGGTGAAGCCACATCTCAACTCCCTGTCTTAAAAGCCCTTACAGATGCCCTCTATGATCGCGGTATATCCATGAGTATAGAAACCTGTGGTTATTTTCAATATGAAAAAGTAGAGCCAATTTTAAAAAAAATGGATTTGATTTTCGTAGACATTAAGCATATGGACGACTATTTACATCTCGTTCATACGGGGGTGGGCAACCAAAAAATTTTAAATAACATCCAGAAAATGAAGGCACTAAAAATTCCTGTTGTCATCAGAATGCCATTAATCGATGGGTTTAACACGAATCTTGAAAATATTAAAAGTACAGCCCGGTTTGTAAAAAAGAATTTTGATGATCCTATGATTGAATTGTTGCCCTATCATGCCTTTGGAAATGAAAAGTATCAAGCCCTTGGGATACCAGTTCCAAAGGAGAATTTATTGGCACCCAAGCCAGAGACGATGGAAACGATAATAAAGACAATCACATTTGAGGGAATTCGTCTCGTAAGTTATAAATAATTGAATCGTTTAGCCTCATTAAGTAATGGGGCAGGACAGAATGGGCTGGTGATTTCACCAGTTCTTTTTTTATACGATGAATTCTCATCCAGCTCAAAACAAGAGTGGTTAACTTGTAAAGGGTGGTTAAATGAGAGGG
>NZ_JBVBZF010000251.1:0-5354 GCF_057447755.1 Fusibacter sp.
CGAAATCGTCGTAAACTCAAAAGGAATGTAGAGCCCTATTAAAATCCCTAGAATTATACCAATTATTGCTATTATCATATTGACCTTCCTTTACTGCTTCAAGTATTGATTATCCATCAAGCCATCATAGGCTGGAATCGAAACACTGATCGCTGTGTTCACTTCAACAAATACCCCCCATTTACGAAGGCTTTCGCTGTAGCTACCTGGCGCATTGATTGCACTCTCAAGGTACTTGCGATCACCAATGGCCCTAATGACATATGGTGGCGCAAATACTTGTTCATTAATTTTAATCGTCGGTCCTGTACACTGGATTTCGGATTTATTGAAGATAACGCGCTGACCATTTATTGAAATCGCCTCTGCACCTGCATTTCTGAGGTCATCTACCATGGCTCTGATGTCTAGGTCGTGGACGAGAATGACATTGGGATTTTCGTTTTCATAAAGCTCCCTTGTGCCATCAGTGACGATGATCACAATACCAGGTCCCTCTACGCTTGTTAAGCCCGCCACTTTTTTAGTGTTTTCTATTTCTACCTGCAAGACGTTTTCGTAGTTAATATGTTCGTCTGTTCTCGCTTTATCAAATTCAGCAATTTTGATTTTTAAATCTTCCGCTTTATCCCTGAGCTGGAGCAGTTCGGCCTTTTGGCTCTCCAACTCGATACTATTGGCATACATTTCCTTTATGGACATGTACTTAAAGCCCGAGTTTACAGCTCTAAATTGCATGGCCGACAAGATCCCCAAGAGTATGGTTAAAGCGAACACGGTTTTTTGAAGTGCTGTGAGTTTCATGACTTCACCTTTCTATTTAACTGTGTTGGCATACTTGAACTTCAAGGTGCCATTAAAAGCCGGAATTTCAATATTTTCTACAGATTTCACCTCTACGTAATAACCAGATTCTCTTAGGTTTGATATAATCCCGAAGCGTTGATTCAAGGCACCATCAAGCGTCCCTGAATTACCGATTGCCTTTATGATAAAGGGCGGCGAAATCGGAATTGTATTAACATTCACCTGAGAACCGGCAAGTCTGACCTCTGTACTGTTGATCATTCTCTGCTCGTTTATGGAAATCGCCTCAGCACCTGCTGAGTTCAGTTCGTTTAAAAGCTCAAGAATCAATTTATAGTCATATACGATATTGACTTCTAGGCCATAATTGTTGTCTGTCGGTGGATTGTCTATGGTTACCAAGACGCCTTGTCCAGACACTTTGGTCATCCCTGAAAAAGTCTTGAACTTATTGAGTTCATCCGTGAGATTTTTGACAACAGCACTCTCCTCAGATGCAGATCCTTGGATGTCCTCCAGTTGCTTCTCAAGGCTTTCAACCTCTTCAATGAGGGCTTCCTTTTCTGCTTTCACAGCAGCCATCTCATTTAAAATTTCAGTCGTTTTTTGGGTTGGTGTGGAACCACTTAAATAGGTTCCCTGTATAAATTTCATTTGAAAGGCAATAAAAACACCTAGAACGACACAAGCAATTCCAATCCAAATTTTATCCTTTTTCATAATTACCTACTCTCCAAATGGTTTATAAACGGGCAATCCGTCTGTGCTTACATCGATTGTCCCATTTGTGATTTCTTCTTTCTGCAGTGCATTGTAAATGGATGCAAAGGCATTAAATCGGGTTTCAATATTTTCCCCGTTGCCAAATTTTACACTGATGTTGCCAATTTTTATTTTAATGTTATTGTTTTCATAGCCAATTATTTTATAGTAGTTAAAATTACTTTGGTTCATGAGTTCAATCAGGTCAACGATATTTTCAAGTACGTATTCCTGAGCCACATCAATCCTCTTTCCAGTTGAGAAGCCATTAAACATAAAGCCTTCAACTGTATACCCATCCCCTTCATTCTCTAACACCTTTAACACGTCAAGATCACGGTCCAAAGATAAAACAATGTCGGAATACTTCAAGTTAAAATAGTGGGTTTTATAAGTAAGATTAAAAATTACCTGGTCAGGAAAATTGCGGTTGACCACAGCCTCTTTTACGAAGGGATGCTTTAAGAGCCCCTCCTTAGCGCTTTGAAGATTGATCTTCCAATAAGGATCTCCATAGTGGATGTTTGAATATCTTTGAAGTTCGTAGATATCCAGTTCCTCATTTTGATTGTACAAAATTGTCTTAACTGTCAACAAATCAGTCTGGAATACTAAATAGTAGCCACCTGCACAAATTAATATCAACAACAAGATCCACTTAACCTTTTTCATCAAAAGCACTCCAACCTTTATTTATACTTCATGTTCCTTTAACAAGGATGCAACTTCGTGCATAATTGTTTCCAAGGGTTTTATGTGTTCAATTTTTTCACAATTGCTTCTCATGATTTCAAGCTTAGAAGGCTCCTCATAAAAATCCATGATTGTATGTTGCATCAGTTCTACATTCAAATCCTCTTCCTTTATGATGATGCCCATGCCATTGCGGTCAACCACCTTGGCATTGTGAAATTGATGATTGTTGGCAACATTAGGTGAAGGGACAACGATTGCTGGCGTTTTAGCTGCAATAATCTCATTGATTGTCGAAGCGCCTGCTCTCGAAATCACCAAATCCACTGCATTGAGATAAATCGGCATTTCCTTCATGAAACTGATGAGTTTGAAATTTTTCCCCACACTATACTGACCCAATTTGATTTTCTCGTTGATACTGTCAAAATACCGATTTCCAGAAACGTGAATGATTTTAATCTTAGGATAATCCACAAGTGTTGCATAGGTTTCCATCATGACTTGGTTGAGTTTTAGTGCGCCATTACTACCACCAACAGTCATGAGAACAAACTCATCCTTGGCAAATCCAAGACGCTGTCTCGCATAGTCCCTGCCTATTGAATGAAAGCTTTCTAGCACAGGCAAGCCTGTAAAAACAACCTTTTCTGAATGTTTAAAATGAGTCTTTGCCTCTTCGAACGTCACCAATATACGATCAACGAACCGACTCAATATTTTATTGGTCATTCCAGGAAAGGCATTTTGTTCATGGATAATGGTCGGTACACCCATAAGCGCCCCAATCATCACGATTGGACCAGCCACATAACCGCCTGTACCTATGATCAAGTCCGGTTTAAATCGCTTTATTTCTCTTCTTGCCTGAAATAGACCCTTTATCAAAACGCCCAATGATTTGATCGTTTTTAAGGATACTTTTTTATTTAATGGGGCAACGTCTATCTGTCTAAAGGTAAAACCACTCTTAGGCACAATATCCTTTTCCATGCCGAGTTTTGCACCTATATAGACAATTTCAACACCCTTGTATTCTTTTTTTAAGCGTTCAGCAATGGCCAAAGCTGGATAGATATGACCACCTGTTCCACCACCTGTTAAGATAACTCTCATAGACATTCTCCATTTATTTCTACAAATTTAAACGCACATCAACCCCGAGTCAAACACTGCTTTGATATGTTCAGCATTATACCGATGGACCCCAGCAAAATTACGACACTTGTACCGCCATAACTGATAAAGGGCAACGAGATACCCGTGGCAGGCATTGAAGATGTTGCAACTGCATAATTCATCAAGACCTGAAGCGTCAACATGGCAGTAATGCCAGTTGCCAAGAAAAAGGAAAAGGTATCTGGTGCATTCATAGCAATTTTAACACAACGATATATCAATATCAAAAAGAATACCAATAGTATTACAGTCCCAATAAATCCGAGTTCCTCACCAATAGTTGCTAGGATAAAGTCATTTTGAGGTTCGGGAATATATAATTTATTCTGAGTACTCATCCCGAGACCAACACCACCAATCCCACCTGATCCTAAGGCATAGAGGGATTGTACAACTTGGTAGGAATCATCACTTGGGTCTTTAAATGGGTCAATAAATGCCGTCCATCTGCTCATACGGTAATCTGCTGACTTGACTAAAAACCATGCGATTGCAGTACCGCCAACAAGGACTGTCCCTGTGTATCGCCAGTAAAGACCAGCAACGAACAACATAATGCACTGAATGCCCGTAACGATTACTGCAGTACTCATGTTGGGCTGTTTCATAATCAAAAAACCACTTAAGACAATAATGCTTACATAGACAATTAGGACAGACAATTCATTCAGTCGCTTGTGATTTTTATCAAGGCTATATGCATAGAACAAAATCAGCCCCACTTTTGCGATTTCAGCAGGCATAAAGGATTGACCCGCTATGAAAATCCATCGCTGGGCGTTATTGATGACCGTTCCAAAAAAGAGAACATATATCAAAAGCCCTATACTCACAATAAGGGCAGGAATCGCCAGCCTTTTATAAAAATTGTAGTTGACTTGTGAAGCGATGAGCATTACCACTATACCAATTGCAATCCATTTGAGGTCGGTCAAAAAGAAATGCGTCTTGTTCTGCATTTTCTCAATTGCATAGTAATAGCTGGAGCTAAATACCATTAAGAGTCCAAATGCAGCCAGTAGTAATGTCACGATCAAAAGCGTATAATCGATTTTATTTGTCTTCATCTCTATCCCTTCAAAGCATTGACACAATTTTTAAAGTGTTCGCCTCTTTTTTCAAAGTTCTCATACATATCCCAACTTGCACAAGCAGGTGACAACAATATGGCAGTGCCTTCATTTGAAAGTTCATAGGCCTTTGAAACAGCTTCTTCCATGTTTTCTACGAGATAAAAATCTTCAAACTGATGCTTTAAGGCCTCTTCTTTTATTTTATGCTTAGTCTCACCAAGCAGGACGAGTGCACTGACCTTTGAGTCAAAGGCATCAAACATGGCTTCATAAGTGCCACCCTTATCCATACCGCCAGCAATGAGGATCGTCTCGTTTTTCATAGATTTAAGGGCACATACAGTTGAGTCAACATTGGTACCCTTTGAGTCGTTGTAAAAGGTTCTGCCCGCTTTAGAAGTGACATACTCAATCCTGTGCTCGACCCCTTTAAAGGTCTCAAGTGTATGTTTAATAGTCTCTAGAGGAATCTTAGAAAGATATGCCATGGCAACACTTGCAAGTGCATTTTCAACATTGTGATCGCCGAAAATAAACATATCATCGAGTTTGCAGACGACCTGCTTGTCACCACCTATATTCACGATGATTTGATCGTCTTCCACAAAAACACCTTGATCAAGCACCTGTTTTCGACTGAAATAAATCACCTTACCCTTTGATTGATCCTTTAAGGCTCTTGTGATCTCATTATCATAATTCAAGACCAAGTAATCATCCGCATTTTGATTTTCAAAGACTCTTGCCTTGGCTTGGGTATAGTTTTCCATCGTCTTATGACGGTTCAAATGGTCAGGCGTCACATTGAGTATAGCAGCCACATGTGCCTTGAAATCAATA
>NZ_JBVBZF010000252.1:0-5348 GCF_057447755.1 Fusibacter sp.
AAGGGTATTAGTCAGACAACAGGAGGATGAATTTATGGAAAAAAACGTTGGTAAAAAAGATGCGTATATTAGATATTTTTTGGCAGTTGTATTTGCGATATTAGGCATTACAGTGGCATCTTGGTTTTGGATTTTAGCACTCTTGTCAGCAGCAACCGGATTTTTAGGTTTTTGCGGCCTTTATAAGCTAATTGGTATTAATACATGTAAGCTCAAATAATCTCAAAAGTTATAAAGTGACTTTTTAGAGATTATTAAAACAAAATATTTCTAAACGAAATATCTCAAAATGTAATAACCTAAAATGAAATAACTTAAAATGAAATAAGTTAAAACTAAATATTTTGATTTAAACAACATTTGAGCCACCTTCGATGTCTCAAACCCATTTTCGCTGCTGTTTGAGATTGAACATTTCTCATCACAGCTTTCGGCTCAAATTTTGTTGTAAATTTTGTTGTATATAGTAAAGAAAACCTTTAATTTTCATCCTGAATTAAAGGTTTTTTACGGTTTGAATTATGGGTTAAACCATTCTTTTGTAGCTTCAAGTTGATCTTTAGGCAAGATGCTTTGGACATGGTTTGAAAGCCAGCGTAGTGTTTTGCCTCTTAAATAAAGTTTCATTTGATTTTCGGCTTCGTCCATGACGCTTTTTATGGTACATGGATTTTTAGTATAGACTTTTGGAATATCGTTTGGATCCAACAAAATGTTTGTCTGTCTAATTTCAGCACAATGAAATAAAGGTGCTTTACCCTCTATTGCTTCAACCACATCCCAAAATGTGATCTGCTCAGGAGTTTGTTTTAATTTATAGCCCCCTTTGGCACCAGGAATGGAATCTATGAGTTCAGCTTTTTTTAATTTAGTAAAGACCTTTGATAAGTATGACTCTGAGATTCCTTGAAAAGTAGCAAGCTCTTTAATACCAATTGTTTTATCTTCAGGAATATCAACAAGATATAGTAAACAATGTAAGGCATATTCCACACCAATTGAGAATTGCATTTTTTTCCTCCAAACTTATAGTATATTGTTATTCAATCATACATGAATCACTGTTAAATTTCAATCCTATTAAAGGGAATGAAATTTTAATTTGCTGTTGACAATTAAAAAAATATAGAGCATAATACAGATATAATATATCGCAGATATTAACTATCTACGATACATCATATCTTTTATTGTTTCGAGTTCGCAAAAATATCTTTATAACAAATTGGAGGAAATATGATTTCAGAAAAATTATTAAATTGCTTGGAAAAAGAAGGGGTTGTTTCAATTGTTTCATGGGGAGAGAATGAACCCCATATGGTTAACACATGGAACTCATATATTGTAGTCAAAGAAGATCACAAACTATTGATTCCTGCATATGCAATGAGAAAAACAGAAAAAAATACACTTGTAAATCCAAAAGTCAAAATCGCTTTAGGGAGTAAAGAAGTAGAAGGTTATAACAATTATCAAGGAACAGGTTTTGTAATTGAAGGAACAGCAAAGTTTCTTGAATCTGGTACAGATTTTGATATGATGAAAGAAAAGTTTTCGTTTCTAACAAGAGTAATGGAGGTAACCGTTTCTTCTGCTAAGCAAATGCTGTAAGTTTTGGTTTTGATACAAAAAGCACGCCCAATAATTTTTTTAAGAAATTATTTGACGTGCTTTACTCATTGCTATAACAACTTTCAATTATTTTTTCATGACGCGTTTTGCAGCCCAAAGTAGGGGCTTATCAAAGATGCCCTCCAAGTCTTTTGTGACGTTTTTCAATTCTTTCCTAATTTCTATGTGCTGAGGACAATGCTTTTCACATTTACCACAATTGATACACTGAGAGGCTAGTGTTGGCTTATCGCCCATAACCCCACCAGCTTGTACGAGGTACATTACCTTAGCCTCCATACCGCCAAAATAAGATTTGCTATTGTATTTTTCAAAGCACATTGGAATATTAACACCAGCTGGGCAAGGCATGCAATATGCGCAAGCCGTGCAAGGTACTTTGGTTAGATTCACGAAAACATCTCTGACTTTTGATATTCGTTCTAGTTCATCTTTAGAAAGGTGGTTTGGCAGAGCCTCCTTGGCGATCTTGATATTTTCTTTAATATGTTCATCGACGTTCATGCCCGATAAGACACAAGTCACTTCAGGATGATTCCAAACCCATCTTAAAGCCCATTCAGCGGGGCTTTTTTTCATCTCACTTTGGTCCCAAATCCTTTGGGCATCTTTTGGCATTTTTCCTGCTAAATTACCACCTCTTAGAGGTTCCATAACAAAGACAGCAATATCTCTTTCAGCAGCATATTTCAAGCCCTCTGTTCCAGCTTGATTTGTTTCATCGAGATAATTATATTGAATTTGACACATAGCCCAATCATAATCATTAACGACTTCTTTAAATGTATTGATATCACTATGAAATGAGAAACCGACATTTTTAATGAGGCCCTTTTCTTTCGCAGAATCTAAAAACGCTATTATTCCAAGCGACTTTAGGCGCAACCAATCATCAGGACTCATTATACCGTGAACCAGATAGTAATCAATCGAATCAACATTAAGCTTCTTAAGTTGCTCATTTAAAATACGGTCCATATCTTCTCGTGTTTTGACTGACCAAGGGGGCAATTTGGTCGCAATTTTTACTTTTGCTCGCAGTTCAGGATCACTAAATACTTTTCCTAAAAAACTTTCACTTGCACCACCATGGTAGGGATAAGCCGTATCGAAGTAATTGACACCTTGATCAATTGCATATCGAATTTGTTCCTCTGCCTTTTTTTCATCAATTCTACCCATCTTTGTAGGGAACCGCATGCATCCATATCCGATGGCAGATATTTGATCACCGGTCTTAGGTATTTTTCGATATTGCATTTCTATGTACCTCCTAGTTTATTTACACACTGTAAATTATATTAAGAGCATAACATTTAAATTACATAGTGTCAATTATAATCTTTATATCGTTCACGATGTCGTTAATGTGGATCTTAAAAGGACCAAATTTTAGAAGAGGCTTTCTTAATAGGTAAAGATGATGTTTATTAATTTACACAATGTATGTTATAATGGTTTTAAGTGACGTTTACCCATGGCTTTTTCGGAGGGATTATGAGTTTTAAAAGAGCACGTTCAGAAGCACAAATTCAGAAGCGAATTTTAGAAATTGTAGATGCAGCTTCTCAGATATATAATCAAGATGGTTTTGAGGGCTTAACGTTCAGTAAAATATCTGAACTTACTCAGTTTACAAGACCTACTATATATAAGTATTTTTCAACCAAAGAAGAAATTTTATTGAAAATTATTTTGACAGATCTTGAAGAGTGGGTGACAACGCTTGTAAAGTCATTTAAAATTAATACGCTTTATACGATAGAAGAAGTTGCAGATATCATTAGTCTTACTTTGAGTTCGAAGCCTCGACTTGTTGAACTTCTGACATTTTTATTTACATCAATAGAAAAAAATGTTTCAAAGGAAGCGCTTGTTGACTTTAAAATGGAGATGTTTAGATATCAATCAGACCTTTTTAAATTATATTCTGAGCTTCTACCAGAAGTTTCTCAATTACAAATCGAGAATTTTATAATCACTCAACTCACCTTAGCCATAGGCCTTTATCCTATGTGTCATATGTCAAAGCTACAGGTTGAAGTGGTTCATCAGATTAATCCCAATTATAAATCACCTGAATTTGAAATTTTGTATCGACAAAGTATCTTTCCGGTTTTATATTGTCTTAAAAATGGAATTTCAATTGAATAATTCACAAATCATCTTTTCATAAAAGACGTAGAGATATACGTCTTTTTTTACGCCTAAGGAAAATAGAATTATGTTTCTTTAAGTCTATACTGACGCAAAGAAATCGGTGAGAAATTATTTATTTTATGAAAGTACTGTAAAATTTTATTATAGAACCAATACACGGTATAAGTATATTTATTAGATAAAAAAGCATCACCAGTTAATTTTCAAAGTTAGAAAATTACTGGTGATGCTTTAACTTTATACTCTAAGGACGGTTTATGCGATTGGTGGTGTACCTTCTTCGTTGCCAAGAACTACATCGATCAATACCAATGCATCTTCTTGAATTGATGATACGCCTACGACTCTTCTAGCAGGAATACCGCCAGGGAAGAATGTTTTGTAAACCTCATTAACAGCATCTAAGTCTGCAATGTTTTTAAGGTAGATGTTTACTTTAACAACATCTGCCATAACATGGTCAACACTTTCGATAATTGCTTTAATATTATTTAAGCATTGTTCAGTTTGCTCTTTTACACCACCAGCTACCTTTGCACCTGTTTTTGGGTCTAAAGGCAATTGGCCTGAAACGTGGTTATAGTGAGAAAAAGCAACTGTTTGAGTTGACAATTTACTTTTTGGTGCATTGCCAGTATTGTTTGCTTCTATGATAATCCCATGTCTATCTTCAATAAGCTGTGGTGGTGTACCATCGCCATGTGAAATAACCGCTTCCATTTGAACAAGTGCCTCCATAGGAAGTGCAGATACTTCAAGTACTGTTCTTGCAGGCATGTAAGCCACTGCTCGAGCAATAGCAGAATCAGGGAAGAAAGTCGTGTAAACTTCATTCACAGCTTCAAGATCAGAAAGATTTTTAAGGAATACATTCACTTTAACAATATCATCAAATGGTACGTCAATGCTCTCTAAAATCGCTTTAATATTTTTTAAACATTGTGCAGCTTGCTCTTTAACGCCACCAATAACTAATCTTCCTGATTTTGGATCAATCGGTAATTGAGCTGTAATATTATTATAATGAGAAAAAGCAACAGCTTGTGAAGATAAAGGACTTAAAGGTGCATTTGCAGTATTGTTTGTAAGTTTGATAAGATCACCAGCTTGAGGTGCATTTGGAATTGAACCAACACCGTTTGAGATAAGTGTATCGACTTGTACTAAGGCGTCTAATGGTAATGCAGCAACTGCAATAGTCGTTCTAGTAGGTAAATAGGTTGGGAAGAATGATTTATAAACTTCATCAACAGCATCAACATCTTTAATATTTCGTACAAATACAGTAATTCTAATAACATCATTCATAGTGTGGTCAACACTTTCTACAATCGCCTTGATGTTTTTAAAACATTGCTCTGCTTGCTCTTTTATACCGCCAGCAACGAGTTTGCCTGTTTTTGGGTCAATCGGTAGTTGTGCCGAAAGATTGTTGTAATGAGAGAAAGCTACAGTTTGTGAAGATAGACCGATTTCTTTTGGAGCATTCTCCGTATTTCTTGCTAATACTGCATTAAAGCCGCTCATAGTATTATTCTCCTTTAAATTAATTTACT
>NZ_JBVBZF010000253.1:0-5325 GCF_057447755.1 Fusibacter sp.
AGGTGGGTCTTTCTTCCCAAATGGTGGTCACGAAAATACCATGAGAGTCAATTATTCAAATATGCCGGATGATAAGATCGTTGAAGGGATCATCCGATTAGGTGCTTTATTAAAAGAAGAACTTTAAGAATACCCCGTGATGACTTTCATCACGGGGTTTGTTTATTCGGTGCAAAGCATATTGACAAATTTTGCTCCTGTGAGACAATAGTAATGAGCATAAAATGCGATTAGGAGAGTGAATTATGTATCAGAGAGTGCAACACTTTGGCGTCTATGGTCTTATCATGAAAGACGAGAAAGTATTGCTTGTAAAAAAATCAAAAGGTCTTTTTAAAGGCTTATGGGATTTCCCAGGAGGCAAAATAGAATTTGGCGAAGCACCAGACACAGCATTAATCAGAGAAATTATGGAAGAAACCGGTCTTGAAATTGAGTCTTATGCGTATCTGAAATCAGATGCCGCAGTTGTTCATGAGACATCAGACGAGGGTATTAAAGAAACCATCCATCAGGTGGGTTTCATATACCGAGTGGAAGTCAAATCATTTGATTCATTGACCATTGAAGGTGATGAAGAAAACGTGGAATCTGCAGAATGGTTTGATATGAACGCAATAGAACTTGATGACTTTACGCCTTTTGTTCAAGAGATTATGTTAGAGCTTCCAATAAAGGATAAAATACGTAAAAAGAATTGAGGCAACTCAATTCTTTTTACTTTTAAATCATGCAATGGGGTCTTTATAGTATAGGACCGTGGAAATTAATAGAGAATAAGAGGTCTAGCAAGTATGAAAAATGATATCATCAAAGAGATTGAAGCCTTGCTTTTGGCTTATATAGACCATGATGGGTCAGGAGAGGTTGCCGCAAAACAAATACTTGAGTTTGTTCAAAACAATGAGCTCGTCTTAGGAAAAGACAATCCTAAGGGTCATGTGACAGCATCAGCTTGGATTACGGACTTTAGACGAGAACACGTTCTTCTGACACACCATAAAAAACTAAATATGTGGATTCAGCTTGGTGGGCACACTGAAGAGGATGAGTGCCTTATTAAATGTGCTGAGAGAGAAGCTGCTGAAGAGTCGGGCCTCAAGTCTTTAAGACTATTAGATACCGCAATTTTTGATGTGGATGTACATGAAATTCCTAAACATAAGACGCTTGCCCCTCATTTACATTATGATGTGAGATTTTTATTTGAGGCAGATTTAAGTGAACCCTTGACCTGTAGTGATGAGTCATATGACTTGAAGTGGATTCCGCTGTCTGAAATAAGATCTTGGACATGTGAGCCATCAGTTCTGCGAATGGTTGAAAAGACTTTAAAAGGATAAATAAAGCTTTAAATAAATTAACTATGGGTATAATTATAAAAAATGTAAGGTTGGTGATATGATGAATTTATTTAAAAAATATAAGAGCAGTCTAAACTTTAAAATCACAATGATCACAATTTTATTCATCATTTTGGGCATGCTATCCATGATCCTTTATACAAATTTATCTGTGAAACGTCTAACGGATAAAACCTTAAGCACTATGGATCGTGAGCTATACTACTTGCTTGACGAATATTATACCAACTATATCAATGAAATCAGTTTGAGAATTGAGGAAAACTATAATGGCTATCTCAAAGAAGTTCAGATCCTAGGGGGTCTATTTCAAGAGGTATTCGATAAGTCTAAGGATTTGCAAACGGTCATGTCAGTCATTGAACAGGACCCGTATTTCAAAGATGAGATTATCTTCAATGGAAACTGGGGCCAAAATACACCTCAAGAACCTACAACGGTATTTCTTGGCCGATATTTATATGATGATAATGGCCAAATAAAACCAGAAGTAGAAGAGGCAATCTCAGAGACCGAAATATTTGATTTGATTATGCCTTCGTTTGCTAAATATGGTAAGGATAAAATCCAGATTTATTTCACTGGTGGTATAGGTGAAGATTTCACTAGAATGGCCCCATGGATAGATATTGGGCACAGTGTTTATGATGTTTATCCAGAACTTTACGACCTACCAATTTGGGAAACCTTTAATCCAGGACTCGTTGATGATTGGACAAAACGCATGTTGGATAAAGGCATTGGTAATCCAAAGCTCATCAGAGTATCACAGCCTGTACAGGACGGGATTACAGGTGGCATAATCCTAGGCGTCACATATCCAATTTGGGATAGTGAAACCAAGGTGTTTAAAGGCCAGGTTGCATATGACATAACACTGGAGTCCATTATTGCTCAAGTGGAGAATATTGAAATCAGCAATACTGGATTTGCGATGCTCATTCAGTCTAATGGCAATGTTTTTGCGGTCAATGATAGTGGTGCTGAACTTTTGGGGTTAAAGAATACAAGCGAAAGCACCAACGATAGCGAATCTGGTACTGGCTTTAATCGACTTAATCGTTTTATACAAGAAAGCTCAATTGACGTGGTCAGAAACCTTAATTTTTCTGAGGCAAATGACATTAAGACCATTGAGTTTAATGGCGAAACTTATTTCTTTATTAGTAAAAAAATGAACCCCTTTGTTTCCTGGTCACAGGAACAAGGTTTTTACGATGAAACTTGGACTTTGGCATTTTTAGTCCCTAAGGATGAAATCTACAAGATGTATATTAATTCTGAAGTTCAGATTAAAAATGATCAAAATACCGCGATTCGTCAACAAGTGGGAATTGGTGCTGTCATCCTTTTCTTTGTTGTGATTTTCATCATATTGTACAATTCCAGAATGACTTCAAAGCTCAACTATTTAACCAATAAGGTTAAGCAAATGAAAGAGAAAAACTATCAGGTGGATTTTGACATTCATTCAGAGGATGAAATCGGCAAATTGGCCCATGCCTTCGAGAGCATGCAACAGGAAATACAAGATTCCTTCTCCCAACTTAAAATACAAAATGAGTTACTAAAAAATGAAATTGATGAACGTATCAAGAAAGATCGTATTATTGATTATCTTGAGAACTTTGACTCACAAACAGACCTTTTAAATAAAAAGGCCTTGCTTAATATACTGAAGGATTTGAATTTAGACGAGTCTCAAACATTTGCTTCATTAATCATCATTGGTCTCGATGAGTTTAGAAAAATTAACGATGCTTATACCTTCAAGGTTGGTGATGAAATCATCCAATCCTTGGCAGTGAAACTCGATGGTGTCGCACAAAGTCATGAACTGCTCTATCGTATTGGTGGTGATGAGTTTGCGATTCTTTTTAAAGGCAAGGACCTAAATGAATTGATTTTAAAGGTTGAAGAGATCAGCAACCTCTTTAAGACACCATTTAATATCAGGATGCATGAGGTTTCTTTAAGCGCTTCTATAGGGATTAGCACATATCCACATGATACCAATGACACACTGGACATCTTCAAGTATGCTATTATTGCTATGAACCATGCCAAGGAAAGAAATCGTGGGGGCAGTGAATACTATAATGAAGAGATGAACTATAGTGCGAGAAATCGAATTGAAATGATTAATGAGCTCAACCAAGCCATCGATAAAAATGAGTTGAGCTTGGCATTTCAACCCATCATGAACATAGAAACTGAAAATGTCATAGGACTTGAGGTCTTGTTGAGATGGCATTCAGCCAAGTTTGGCAATATATCGCCAAGTGTCTTTATTAAACTTGCCGAAGAATCTAAAATGATTATTAAAATCGGCAGTTGGGTAATCGAAGAATCCTTAAAAGCCCTTCAAGCGTTTGAAAGTAGGGGCTATGAAAACCTTCAAATGGCAATTAACATCTCTGTCATTCAATTGATGCAGCATGATTTGGTGTCGGAGACCAAGCGTTTGTTTGCCCAATATCCTGTAAAGCCTAAACAAATAATCTATGAGGTGACTGAAGGCCTATTTATCAACGATTTTGATAAGGTTAGGTTGACCTTCGACCAACTTGAAAAATTAGGGGTAATGATATCCATTGATGATTTTGGAACAGGATATTCATCTTTGTCATATCTCAAAAATATTGCAATTAACAAACTTAAAATTGACCGTTCCTTTATTTCTGAAATTCACGATAAAGCAGGATGGGAAATTACAAATGCCATCATCGCGCTTGCCAACAATTTAAATTTAAAAGTTGTTGCAGAAGGTGTGGAAAAGATAGAACAACTGGAACATTTGCGAGAGAGAGGCTGTAACGAGGCACAAGGCTTCTATTTCTCAAAACCGATTTCATTTGAAGAGTGCATTGAGTACTTAGAAAAGTACAGTGTTTAAAGTCAAATATACTTGCATGAGGGCTCTTATTCTAACCTTTAAGGATAAGAGTCTTTTCTATTTTTAACCCGATTTTAATCTGAAAGTGGTATTTTAGAATAGAAATACATATAAGAAGGTGATGAAATGTACAAAGAGGCATTAGATGTGCTGGTAGGGGAATGGTATCGACAGCCCAGTGGTGGTGAGATAGAGGGTCCAGTTTTTTCGTTTAAGGAAAAAAGGAATGAATATAATAAAATTATAAAATTGATGAGAGACTTGAAGCGTTTAGTCCAAGACTCTGAGGACCAAGACTCTGAAGGTCAAGAGAAGTTCAATGACCTAATTAAGACCTATTTAAAGAGCAGTAAGATCATGGCATCCACAGATATGTCTGCCCTCTTTAATAAGGAAATGATAAAGTCTACAATAGATTTTTATGAATGTGCTAAGGCCTTTGACCCTAAAATGAAAATCGAAGACATCGGTCAAGCCATGCGCAATGTTTGGATCATTAATATGATCCAACTTTTAGAAGGTAAACCCGTGGCCATGACACCTAGCGCGTTTGGCTACAGTATGTTATATCCTTATACGGATAATTTTATTGATGCAGCCGAGATTGCGTCTGAGTATAAAAGGCAAGTCCTGTCCAAATTTGGCCTTCGACTGTCAGAGGGGACTCACATGGTGTCATTAAGCTTAGGAGATGTCAGTTCTGAAGACGGTCCGGAGTGCCACTATCAAAAGGCACTAGACCTTTTGGTAGGCAAAATCGAAAGTCAGTATTGTAGAGTCTCATACCCACAGGTTTATAAGTCTTTAATGGGCATACATGACGCTCAAATAAAAAGTCAAATTCAACACGGGGATTCATTGCCTTATGAATTCCCTATTTTGAATTTTACTTTTGAGAAAGGTGGTACATCAGTTTTGGCTGACGCATACCTTGTTTGTGGCACACTTTCAAATGATCAAATATTATTTTATCTGCATTACGGCATAATCTTGCAATTATGCGATGATTTGCAAGACATGGTTGAAGACCAGAAAAATAACCATCAGACAATCTATAGCCAGCTA
>NZ_JBVBZF010000254.1:0-5323 GCF_057447755.1 Fusibacter sp.
AGCGCTTTTTGTGAGTGCAACACCTGGTCCATATGAGTACGAGCACAGTGACAAGGCAATCGAGCAGATTATAAGACCGACTGGTCTTATTGACCCCGAGGTGGAAGTAAGACCGATTAAAGGTCAAATTGATGACCTCTATGCTGAAATCGTTCAGAGAATTGAAAAAAATGAACGCGTTCTTGTGACAACCTTGACTAAGAAGATGGCTGAAGACTTAACCGACTACTTTAAAAAAATGGATGTTAAGGTCCGTTACTTACATTCTGACATAAAGACAATTGAGAGAATGAGCATCTTACATGACTTGAGAAAAGGGGTGTTTGATGTTCTTGTGGGTATCAACTTGCTTCGTGAAGGTCTTGACATCCCAGAAGTTTCTTTAGTTGTGATCTTGGATGCGGATAAAGAGGGTTTCTTAAGATCTGAAACGTCATTGGTTCAAACCATAGGCCGTGCCGCTAGAAATATCAACGGCAAGGTTATCATGTATGCGGATAAGATTACCCGGTCCATGAAACTTGCACTGGATGAAACCAATAGAAGGCGCAGTATTCAAACTCAGTACAATGAGGAGCATGGCATTACGCCAAAGGGTATTGTAAAAGGAATACGAGATGTGATTGAAGCAACTGTTGCTGCTGAAGAAGTTGCGGCATACGAAGTAGAAAAAATTCAAAAGATGACGAAAAAGGAACTCATGTCATATGTGGAAACACTAGAAGAGGAAATGATGGAAGCATCAAGAAAACTTCAATTCGAGCGTGCAGCAGAGCTGCGTGACATGATTGTTGAAATTAAAGAGACGAAATTGAGGAAAAAGTGATGAGTAAAAATAGCATTTATGTAAAAGGTGCAAAAGAACACAATTTAAAGGATATTGACGTGAGAATTCCAAGAGACCAGTTAGTCGTTATTACAGGACTAAGTGGATCCGGTAAATCTTCACTTGCCTTTGATACCATCTATGCAGAGGGGCAAAGAAGATATGTGGAAAGTTTATCGTCTTATGCAAGACAGTTTTTAGGACAAATGGAAAAACCAAATGTGGAATATATTGAAGGACTATCACCAGCTATATCCATTGACCAGAAGACCACTAATAGAAACCCCCGCTCCACTGTGGGAACTGTAACTGAAATATACGATTATCTAAGACTCCTATATGCAAGAATCGGTACCCCCCATTGTCCTGTTTGTGGAATTGAGATTGCGCCTCAAACGGTCGATCAAATCGTAGACAAAGTGCTTCAATTGAGTGAGGGCACAAAGATTCAGGTTCTTGCGCCAATTGTTGTCGGCAAAAAGGGACAACACACTAAGATTTTAGAACAACTCAAGAAGGAAGGTTATGTAAGGGCCAGAATCAATGGAGAGGTTTTGGATTTATCAGAGGAAATTGTTCTTGAGAAAAACAAGAAGAACACCATTGAGGTTGTTGTGGACAGGCTGATTATCAAAGATGGCATCCAGCAGCGATTAACGGATTCACTTGAAGTTGTGCTCAAGTTGTCAGAGGGCTTAATCATCATCAATTGTCTTGATGGTGAAGACCTCGTATTCAACACGCAATTTTCTTGTCCAGATCATGGTCAGGGTATAGCAGAGATGGAGCCAAGGATGTTTTCCTTTAATGCACCTTATGGCGCTTGTCCAGATTGTAATGGTCTTGGATTTACCAAGAAGGTCGATCCTGAATTATTGGTCCCGGATGTTAAGTTATCTGTAAGCGAGGGCGCACTCTTGCCGATTGCCAACAGTGCTGAGGGGACATTCTATGTGAATATGATTCATGCGCTTTTGGAATATCATGGGGTTTCAAAGGATATCCCCTTTAGAGAGCTTCCAGACAAGGTAAAGCATGAGATTTTTTACGGAACAGGAAAACGTGATGTGACCTTTAAGTATGACAGTAAGTATGTCGGTTATTCAGAGTTTAACCGACCATTTGAAGGCCTTGTCAACAATTATGAGCGAAGATATGCTGCAACCAGCTCAGAATATATGCGACAAAAAATAGATGAGTTTATGAGCATGATAGAATGTGAGACTTGTCATGGCAATCGCTTAAAGGATGAAGTCCTAGCAGTTACGGTGGGTGGTAAAAGCATTATTGAAATTACGGACTTATCTGTCAAGGAAGCCATCATTTTCTTTGATGAGTTAAAGCTTGATCATACCCAATATAAAATCGCAGATCAAATCCTAAAGGAAATCAATGCAAGGCTTCATTTTCTCAAGAATGTCGGCCTTGAATACTTGTCTTTGGCAAGGGCAGCGAGTACGCTTTCAGGTGGTGAATCGCAGAGGATACGCCTTGCAACGCAAATTGGATCAGGCTTGGTTGGCGTTCTTTATATCTTAGATGAGCCAAGTATAGGCCTTCATCAAAAGGACAACCAAAAGCTGCTTAAAACGCTTAGAAACCTAACGGATTTAGGAAATACCCTCTTGGTAGTGGAACATGATGAGGAAACCATTATGGAGGCAGATTATATTTTAGACCTTGGGCCTGGTGCAGGTGAACACGGTGGTGTGATCATAGCCGAGGGGACCATAGATGATATCTTAGCTTCCGAGGACTCTCTAACAGGTCAGTATTTGTCAGGCCGAAAGAAGATTGAGGTACCTAAGGTAAGGCGACCTTCCAATGGTAAGAAAATTACCATCACCGGTGCTGTGGAGAACAACCTTAAGAATGTCAGTGTAGATATTCCACTCGGGGTTTTCTGTGCCGTAACAGGTGTTTCTGGCTCTGGTAAAAGTACCTTGATTAATGAGATCCTTTATAAGTCGTGTGCAATAAAACTGAATAAAAGTCGTATTAAGGCTGGTAAGCATGAAGATGTTTTGGGACTTGAACACATCGATAAAGTCATCGATATTGACCAGTCGCCGATTGGGAGAACGCCGCGTTCAAATCCAGCAACTTATACAGGTGTTTTTGATCATATCAGAGACATATTTGCACAGGTTCCAGAAGCAAAAATGCGCGGCTACCAAAAAGGACGCTTTAGCTTTAATGTGAGTGGTGGTAGGTGCGAACACTGTAAGGGTGACGGCATCATTAAAATAGAAATGCACTTTTTACCAGATGTATATGTTCAGTGCGATGTCTGTAAAGGCAAGCGATATAATCGTGAGACACTTGAAGTGAGATATAAGGGTAAGAATATTGCAGATGTTTTAGAGCTCACTGTCGAAGAAGCCCTTGAATACTTCTCTAATATTCCCAAAATCAAGCGTAAAATTCAAACCCTCCATGATGTTGGATTGGGCTATATAAGATTGGGGCAACCCTCTACTCAGCTGTCAGGTGGTGAGGCTCAACGTATAAAACTAGCAACTGAACTAAGCAAGGTAAGCACAGGGAAAACACTCTATATCTTGGATGAACCAACCACTGGACTCCATACTGCAGATGTTCACAACCTCATTGAAGTGCTTCAAAAATTAGTGGATGCAGGCAATACTATTGTTGTAATCGAGCATAATTTAGATGTTATCAAATCTGCTGATCATATTATCGATTTAGGTCCAGATGGTGGTGACAATGGTGGCACTATTCTTGTATCAGGTACACCAGAAGTCGTTGCTATGCACGAAACATCCTATACAGGTGAGTTTTTAAAGAAAATATTATAAGACATAAAAAAATAGGTGTTTCTGCTCGTAGAGGGCGGAAGCACCTATTTGCTATAAGTTTAATGACGATGACAATTTTTTAATAGGGTTGTATGGATTTGATTTTATGAGCGTTCAGGTAACTGATGACGTTGTTGGTGATATTGCTTGAGAGTTTCACTGCAATTTTGCCACGATCATTTTCTAGGCTGAGATAGAGAATATTGCCCTCTACGTAGTAGTACTTAAAGTCCTGATAATAATAAACGCCTGAATGTGAATATAGAATTGAGCCAATAGGAAAATCCAATCTAAAATCAATCCCCGATATTAAAATATATTCCTTTCCAAAGTAGGCTTTAGTTGTCTTATATGTGACAAAAAGCCAGATTTCAGAAACGAGAACCCATACTGCAAAAGTGAAGTAATGGACTGGTTGGAGGGCACTAAAATCAAATCGATTTCCGGTAACTGGCAATAGTACGATTAAGAATGCCAATGCATAGTAAGTCATGCGATTGATGATTTTTGCATCGTGTATATTTAAATGAAAAAGAGATTCATCTTTAAGTTGGTATTTCTTCAACACAAAAACACGCATCAAGAGTTGAGCTGTAGGGAATATGATAATCACTGCAGCCGCTAAATAATTTACATAGGCACTTGGTAAAACCATGGCGTATGGTAAAATAGGAATGATTGAGAAATAGTAAAATATTACGGCGAATAAACCTATAAAAAAGATTAACGAACGCGTCGTATTGTTCATGTAAGTTCTCCTTTGATGAAAATTAAGTTAAATAAGGCTATGACAACTTTTATTATACTAAAAAATGATGATTCCCGAAATACTTTCTATGAAATATCCGTTATAATAGGATTAAGCTATAAATGAAAGGAAATAAAAATGACACAAAATTTTGTGGTTAAGGAACATATTAAAGAACAATTGAAAAAACTGCCTCAAAATCCTGGTGTTTATATCATGAAGGACCAAGAGGGTGAAATAATATATGTTGGTAAGTCTAAAAACCTTAAAAATAGGGTGAGTTCTTATTTTAGAGGCTTTAATTCCCATATGCCTAAAGTGCAGACCATGGTCATCAATATTGCTGAATTTGAGTATTTTATTACAGATACTGAAGTTGAGGCCTTAATTCTTGAGGCAAATCTCATTAAGAAGCATTTGCCAAGATTCAATATTTTACTTAAAGACGATAAGATGTACCCTTTTATCCTGGTGACTGTTGATGAAGACTACCCTAGGGTGATGATGACACGAAATTATTCCGGCAAGGGCAAGCATTTTGGCCCTTATATGAGTACAGATAACGTACGTAAGACGCTTGACGTGATTCAGACCATTTTTCCTCTGAGAGAATGCAGCAAAAAGATTACTGACAAAATTGATAGACCTTGCTTGAACTTTCACATAGGGAGATGTGCGGGTGCTTGTAATCATGCAATCACAAAAGAAGCCTATCGTAAATATGTAGACCAAGTCTTGCTGTTTCTAAACGGTGACAGGGAATGGTTGGTTAATGATTTGAACAAGCAAATGCTAAAAGCTGCTGAGGCACTTAATTTTGAAACCGCGGCAGAGCTTCGTGACAAGATCAATGCCTTAAATGCCTTGAATGAAAAACAAAAGGCAATTCAGGCCAATGACAAGAACCAAGACTTTATTGCCTTCTATAAT
>NZ_JBVBZF010000255.1:0-5282 GCF_057447755.1 Fusibacter sp.
GATATAGAGCACAATAACAACACAGATTAGACCACCTAAGGCATTATTGATAACTGTGCTTAAATCTTTTTCAACATCCACACTCATGTCATTTGTGACAATAAATTGGATATCTTCTGGTACCACATGATTTTCCTTAACATTTATGATATCCCTAAGCATTGCTGCTGGTGCCACAATATCATTTCCGTCTTCTCTATAAACGGTTAAATAAATGGCTGGTGTTGATTGTTTTTCTGCATTCTCATGATTCACAAATACTCTTGAATAATTATCAGGCGTTTTATAGCCGTCTTCAACAATTGCCACATCCCTTAAAAAAATAGTTCTTGAAGGTGACGTTTGAATGATTAAATTTTTAATATCCTCAACATCCGTGAAGCGTTCATCCACTCTGATGTTGACGACATTATTATCAACAATCTGTTCACCAGCAGGGACATTCATGTTAGACCCTTGTAGTGCTTGACTAATATTTTGATAAGACAAGCCGTACTCTAAAAGTCTAACCTGATCGACCATAATCTTTATTTCTCGATCATAGCCACCAGAAAGTTCTACATTTCTAACACCTTCAACATTTTCCATTTCAGTTTGGATTTTTTCACCATACTTTTTGAGTTCTGTAAGATCGTAATCACCTGTCATTGTCACTGAGAAAATCGGAATTTCTCCCGTTTCAAAAATGCCAACAATAGCGTCCATAGATCCTTCTGGGAAACTCATTTTAGCAAGCTCATTTCGAACTTCCTGTTCTGCATCATCCATGTTCGCAGAATCTTCATACTCGACGATAACTTGTGCATAACCATTCCCAACTGTTGAAGAGACATCCTTGACTTTATCAAGTTTTTCCATTTTTTCTTCAATTGGGTCAGAAATCATACTATCAACATCTACAACAGATGCCCCTGGGTACGGCTTATAAATATAAATCATATTCATAGTGACATCAGGAACCGTCTCCTTTGGTAAGTTGGTATAAGCATTAAAACCCAATACTAAAATTGAAAAAATAAGCAAATAGACAATTTTGTATCGATCAATAAAGCCCGATGAAATTTTCCCGAGAAAATTCTTGGGTGCTTTGAGTTCTGGTAAATCCTTCATATAAAAAAGCCTCCTGTAATATTCTTAAACTAAGCATACAGGAGACTCTCTAAAATCCATCTAATTAATTATTAAGTTTTTCCTAATTAACCCTTAAGTCCAATTAAATTAAAGGTCCATGTGGCACCATTTTTGACAAAACTGTGCTTTTTTCTGACATCTTACCTGAACAGACCCACATTTAGGGCACTTTTTATGGTCTTGCTTAAAGTCAATTTCATAGCTATGACCACATTCAAGACAAACAAACTTACACTGCTTGGTGGTATAGTGGCCACCCTTTATGGAGATTGCCCTACCTTCAAGTAGAGCACTGGTTAACTTTGCACGTCCTGATTCAATGATTAATTGAAAAGTCTGTCTGGAAACACCCATGAGCTCAGCACATTCCTCCTGAGACAGTGCCTCTACATCTTTTAAACGCATTGCTTCAAATTCTTCAACGGATATGTTAGTTTCCTCAAGCTGGCATCTAGGCACCCCATAAGGTACAAAATAGCTCTCTTTTGGAAATTGTGCCACGCGTCTAAACTTCTTTGGTCTTGCCATAATGCCACTCCTTTTCATTAATCTTCTTAAATTGTATCATATCATTACGATTCTTATTTAACAATCTCTTCATAACTTAAATTGCCTTTAGGCATCTAAACTGTAATAAACCTCGTAAAGTGCTTCTATGCGTTCTACCAATTTTCCGTAAGACTCATAGTAAGCCAGTTCATCCCCATCTATTTCAGATTGATCGAGACCGGAAAGCTTTCCTTCAAGTCTCGTAATTTCATGCTCAAGCTCAAGCCGCTTTCGCTTGTCTTCATCTGCCTTTTTGCCATGCTCATCTGCAGCTTTTTTAGCCATCACATCAGAATCGAGTTGAGCCTTAGAATCTATTTTCTTGGCCTTAGCCTGATTTTTCTTCGCCACAGGCTGACTGAGTTCTCGACAATATTGGTCGTAATTGCCATTAAAGCTCGTCATACTGCCACCGCTTAATTCTAAAATTCGAGTGACGCATTGATTTAGATAAAATCGGTCATGGGAAACGGCTATTACCGTGCCCTTAAACCCCAGTATTGCAGCCTCAATCGCCTCTCTTGATTCCAAATCCAAATGATTGGTTGGCTCATCCAAAATCAAGCAGTGTGGATTTCTAAGCATAATTTTTGCGAGCTCCACTCTTGCCTTTTCACCACCACTTAAAACCTCGATTGGCTTATGAACTTCTTCACCGTAAAAGTTAAAACGTGCCAGATGCTTTAAAACTTCCTTTTCTTCAAGGCTTGAAAAATGATTTGCAAACTCTTGGTATATGGTCAACGATTCGTCTTCAAAGTAAAGGTCCTGCCCCAAATAGGCATAATTGACCCATTTTCCAAAGTTGACATCCCCAGAAAACGCCTGGTCCTTACCCAATACAATATTGAGCAAAGTGGTTTTACCGCAGCCATTTGGCCCAATCAGTCCAATGCGTTCACCACCATGAATTTCAAATGAAATATCATCAAGCACCAAATAATCATCATAGGATTTTTTTAAGTTTTTCACAATGACGATGTCCTTACTCATGTGTCCTGCTGGTTTAAAGTTAAGTTGAGGCTTGGCCTTATTGGCTAAATTTTCACTTTTTCGCATTTCATGAAGCAACTTTTGCGATCTAACCTTTAGCTTTTCAACCTCTTTCTCAGAGCTTTTGGATTGCTTGATTTTTTTGTAATGCCTTAACTTTCTAACCTTTTCTTCACCATCTCTAATTTGCTTTCTCAAATTAGAGTGCTCTTTTAAATAAAAGCTCTTAATCCTAGACTTTTGTTCAATAAAGCTCGTATAATTACACTTCTTCACTGTTAGGTGACCATGATCAAGCTCTGCAATTCTCGTTGTGACTCGGTCTAAGAAATAACGGTCATGGGATACAATTAAAACCCCGCCTGAAAATTTCTTTATAAAGTCTTCCAGCCACTCTATGGCTTTAATGTCCAAATGATTGGTGGGTTCATCTAGAATTAATAGGTCTGGGTCATCCAGTAGAATACGTGCCATGGCCACACGCATTTTTTCGCCCCCGCTCAACCTTTCTACTGGAAGCTCCAATGCCCCTTCTCTAAGACCCAAGCCCAATAGAATTTTTTTAATTTTACTTTGAATATTATAACCGTCCATGGCTTCAAACTGTTCGAAGAGCCTCTCATAGCGTCGCATGGCTTTTTCATATTCTTCTTGACTCTGGTCTTTTTTAAAGGATTCCAGGACTTGATTGATTTGCGTTTCTAGCTGAAATAAGGCCTCATGGTGAAGGGCATTTTTCCCACTATCCTGTTCGTCAATATTTTGTGATAAATAACCTACTTTAATACCACTTGAAAAATAATGTTGACCAGTATCTGGTGTTTCAATTCCCATTGCTATTTTAAGCAGGGTTGATTTCCCCGAACCGTTGGCACCCACAAGTGAAACGCATTCCCCTCTTTCAACCATGAGAGAGACACTTTCAAGTACGATTTTGTTTTGATATTCTTTTCCTATGTTTTGTAATGTTAATAAACTCATTTTATCCTCCTAAATTGTAAAAGCTTCAAACTTGGGAGGTCAATATTCAATTAACTCAGAATTATATAGTGACAACACTTCTCGTCACAGCATTTGGCATCTTATATGCCCTCGAATTTTGTTGTCAAAAAAAGCCCTATTCATTTAAGAATAGAGCTCTTGCGTTTACAAATAAACATACCACAAAAAAATATGACAGGTTCATACTTTAATGTCCATTATTTGCATGAAAATACAACTAACCACCTGGAAATCAAAAAACTTTTTTGGGCAATACAAACAAACTGTAAAAGAAGCCTTCACAGTAAATATCCATATTATCCAGTTTTTCAATCCCGGCTACTAAGATGTTAGCTCCGCACAAAGCTCACCGAATATTAACCTAATTGTCTTTATTCGAAGCAAACGCCATAACCTGCAGCCGGTACATTATTTGCAAATCGTTTCATGATTACAACTCCTGTACCAATGTATTTTATGCAAATTGATTATAACACGATGTTTTAATGAATACCATTACAATTCCTTTACAATGTTTTTTCAATTTTTAGAAAACGCTAAAGCAGGATGGTATTACCTATTTAATGTCTTACATTTTACATGTAATTTATGATTTACTTTAATTTTAGGGTCATCATCACTGGATTGTGATCTGAGTATAAAAAATTCTGGTCCAAGACTTCAACACTTGTTATTTCAAGATTTGGTGAAACTAAAAAGCCATCTATAATCCCCACCTGAGTGATGCCTTCTTCATAGGGGGCATTTAAGAGACGATATGTTGGTGCATTTGTACCCACACCCCATTTCCAGCCCGCCATCACCCAATCACTTGAAATTTTGTATGGGGTGTAAAATTTACCGTCTTGGTAAAGGGGGAATTTAGAATCGTCTACAAAATCAAAAGTTTGATTAAAGTCCCCACCTAAAATTACATAATTGCCCTTTTCGTACTCTTCTTTAATAAAGGCCTTGATGTATGCCATTTGCTGGCTGCGGATAGAGCCATCATCATAGGCAGAAAAATGTGCATTAATAAGGACTAAAAGTCGATCAGAATCTTCAATTTTTTGATAATTTACAAGTGCACACCTGTCAAGCATTACCAGTGACTTTGGAAAGGCATACTGACCCGGTAGAGCAAGTCTTTGACTCATATAAGACTGGGTGTTAAAGAGGGTCATTTGTCCTGCTTCTATCTTCCCAAGTGGCGGTAAAGGCACCGGTACATACTTAACCTTATAGTTATAGGCAAAAGCATTACCATAATCGCCTAAATGTGATGAAAGGTACTTTAGCTCATCAATATTGTATGTCCTGTCAGAGTTCAAATCGACCTCTTGAAGCATGATAACATCACATTCTTGTGCCTTGATTACATCAACCATACCCTCAAGATTGTACTTAACCACTTCCGTAGAATCAGGTTTTGATTTATGCCCACCATCCATAAAAAAGTCCTGCGATTGATCAAGTCCAGCATAGCCAATATTCCATGTGAGGATTTTAAGTTCATCTCCAGTATTTATTTGTGCTGTAGGATTATCCATCAATGCGATGTTTAAATGATCCTTTGGCGAATAATCTGTAATCATCAAATAGATGATCAAGAGTACAAAAGTTCCTAC
>NZ_JBVBZF010000256.1:0-5180 GCF_057447755.1 Fusibacter sp.
CCACTATTATCACCTGATGAGGGATGAATCGTATTGCTGTTGTACTTGTAAGTGCCGTTGCCCTGTATCCCTATATTGCCATCACCATGAATATACACAGCTCTTCTATTGTCACGCCCTGGTGTCCTAAGCCACCACCACCAGATTGCGCCATCTAAGGTCGATCTTCGCCTATGGTTATTTGGATCTATACGCTGAAACCAATACCTCTGCTTTGGACTTCTACTTTCGAGTATTTTACGGCTATCACCAAAATACTTGCAAACGGCTTCTTCGAGACTTAATAAAAAAATGTAATCCAAAGTATCCTCTCCTCCATTAGAGCCGTACCAAGTGTTATCATGGTTTTTGTTACGAACAAGAAGTATTCGAGACTGTTCCTCTGGGGAAAATTGGATGTAAAAATCCTTGTTAAGATACTTTCTTAGCGCGCATTCTGCCCAGGTACAATCACCAGCAATATTATTATAGGGTTGCTGACCTATCATTTCTTCTGAAATTATCAGTGCAGCATTGTCCTGAATATCAATAATTCGCCAAAGATAACCGCCAAAATTAAGTGTAGAACCTATATTCTGCGTCTTCATTACGTACTTTCAACACCCTTCCACATTTTTATGACCCTAACTTTATGTCAATTAAGGTCTTAATATCTATTAAATAAGCGTCACTTGTGACCTCTATCCTAATTGACCTTCCTTCAACATAAGGCTTTGCATCCTTAATAAGCATAAGTATTTCCCCTGTTAAAGGACTCTCTAATGCTCTTTCGACAGCTTTTTCGCCTAAAACGATTTGAACGATGAAATAGCCGCCTTGAGGGAACATATAAAGAATTGTTCTTTTCTTTTGTTTGAGTAAAAGTGTCCAGCCTGACGCCTTACCATAATGTTTCCATTCTTCTGCAACAAGTCCGGTTGTCGAGCTTACATACCTTTTAATTTCTGACCATAAAGTGCTCTTATCCCCCAGCACATCCACCAAATCATCTTGGAGGGGCTTTGCCGCTTTATCCTCAAATATACTAAGTGCCATAATCCAGCTCCTTCCCATCACAATAAAACTAGGTATAGAAAGCCTTTAAAATCGCTCAACTTCCCCTTCGAGCTTTATTGTTCATTTTGAAAGTCTACACGATTTTACGAAAAAGATAATACTCTACCTTCTCCTTATAGTTAGGGCCTTTCATTTTATCCTTAACCTTTTCTAAATCTATGGCTTTGCCGCTTTTCATTTTAAAATATACGTCAAGCTTATCTTGAAGAATTTCAACTTCATTCTCATTTTCAAGCACAACGCCTATAAAGTCATAATCAGGATCATGATATGCCAATGTAGCATCGCCATGACTATCGTTTGCCAATAACAAGCCATTTCTCCGTAAATAGGCCTTGCAGTAATATGAAATAAAACCGGAGTACAAGGAAATCATTAAGTCATAATGGCATTTTTCTGCCATTAGGGGTTTGGTGAAATCCGAAGCCTCGAACTTAAAGACAAGATCATCAGAGTAGCTTTTGTTTACCTCAAGATAAGCCTTAATTTCATCATGATTTTTGAAAAATGCATTGGCTTTCTTATCACTGTCAATGTAATACATTTCTGAGATGAATAAGGAAGGGGTGATATGGACATATGAGCCGGGATATATGCCTGATTGTATTTGATACTTATTGGCGAGGGCACGAAAAACGGACATGCCTGCTCCCCTTAAACTTATGTAATCTAAATATAGATCGATATTTGCCTTAACCATATTGTTTGCTCCTTATCTAATACACCTCATCGCTTGTCAAATTGCCTTACAAGGTTTAACAAGGCCACTTCTTGGTCAGCCGTCAGTAAGAGGGTATATTTTTTGGATTGGGATATCCTATTAACATCAAATTGCTCCACATCAATCCGACTTCGGTCACTTAAACGTCCATCCTGATCTGGATTTAGGATTATGCGATAGCTATTTTTTACAGTGCCATCATCTGAATCGCCATCTAAGAGAAATATTTCATAGTCAACATATAATCTGCTATAGGTATTATGAAAAGGCTGCTTGATATAGAATTGATCTGCAACGATTCTATTTATCTTATCAACAAATATGTAATCTTCAACAATTATGTCTTTTGATATATTCTCGGAATGATCTGTTATCACGACTTTGACGTCAATTGCATTTATAGGTTCAATCCTTGATATAAACATCAGACAAAGCAAGATGACTACAATTACGGGTACTACGAGATATATTTTTTTCATTCGCCCCCCTATCTTATACAATTATTTGAGTGAACTCCATTTCGCCCTCTATATCTGATCTAAGCTCATTTGGACACCAATTTAACTAAGGGCTTAAATTCATTCCCTTTTGAACTTCATTTAAAAGTGCTATCATCTGTCATGCTTATAACCTTTGACTTTATGCAGATGTCTGCCAGCAGATAAAACCCATAAAATGTTTTTACAAAGTAAGCGCTTAATAACCTAGCGGATTGTGAATCGTTAAAAATCTCTCCATAATGAGTAGTATAAAATGAAAATCCATAACTCTAAAAAAATATAGAGTTTTGGAGACTTTTACTACATCAGATTATGGAGGGAAATACAATGAGACAAAATAGACGTTCTCAAGAAGAACAACTTAATCTCATCACGGAGTGTAGAAGCAGTGGATTAACTGACAGAGAGTGGTGCGAAGGTAAAGGCATCCCACAAAGTACATTCTATGCATGGATTGGAAAGCTGAAGCGTGGTAATGTTGAGATTCCTAAAACAGATTTGTCATATCCAGTTCCACACAAGGCACAAGATGTTGTCAGATTGAACGTGCCATCTTCAATCGAAAAAATTATCCTTGATGAGCCAATCAGAATGGACTCTAAGCCAAGTAATAATGAAATGTCTACACTCATGATAGAAATCGAAGATGTTAAGATTCATGTCAAAAACGGGACAGATCCTCTGATGCTGGCGCAAACCCTTAAAATATTAAGAGGTCTCCTATGCTAGGTGATATTTCAGGAGTGGATTCAATCTATATCGTTTGCGGCCATACGGACATGCGCAAATCAATCGATGGACTCTGTGCCATTATTCAAACACAGCTTAGGATGGATCCTTACGACACATCACTTTACCTCTTTTGCGGAAAGAAACGAGATCGTATCAAAGCTTTGCTTTATGAAAAGGATGGTTTTGTTCTTCTCTATAAGCGATTGACTAGCTCAGGAAGCTATAAATGGCCGAGACATCAGCTTGAAGTTCGAAACCTAACTTGGCGAGAATTCTCCTGGTTACTTGATGGTCTTGAAATTGATCAACCCAAAGCGATAAAGCCGTCTCAAATCGGTGGATAACTTTATGAAAACTAGCTCAAATTGTGGATGTTTTTTTGCTCAACATGCACGTGAAATTATTGAAAAATCAAGCTTTTAGAGCGATTAATCAATAGAGATTTTCCATGGGATATGATATAATTATCATAGAAAATCCAGAGGGAAACGGTGGCGCTTGTGACTTCAAAAGATCTTCAAATCAGGGAACAAAAAGACCTCATATTGGAACAAAAACAGCTCATAAGTGCTCTCAACAATGCCCTTACGGTAAGCAATGCCCAAACTGAAGAACTTACTAAACAAGTAAAGCTTTTGAATGAGCAACTTGAGTATCTCAAGAAAAAGCTTTTTGGGACTTCTAGCGAACGCAGACACCTCATCAGCGAAGAACAGCTTAGTATCTTCAATGAAGTCGAGGCTGAATCCGATCTGAAAAGCCCAGTACCTGAAATTGAACAGACTGTTAAAAGTCATAATCGTAAGAAAAAGACAACTCTTGCTGAAAAAATCAAAGGAATTCCAGTTGAACAGATCATCTGTGATATTGAAAACGATAAAATATGTGAACTCTGTAGATCTGATCTTATGAAAATAGGACAGGAAATCGTACGCCGAGAGCTTGAATACATCCCTGCTAAAGTAAAGGTTCTTGAGTATGTCAGTCTTCACTATGCCTGTCCTGAATGCAAAGAGACCGAAGACCCATACTTTGAAAAAGCACCGGTTGTACCAGGGCTGCTAAAGCACAGTTTAGCATCGCCATCATCAGTTGCCTGGGTAATGTATCAGAAATATGCAAATGGACTTCCTCTATATCGCCAGGAAAAAGATTGGAAGCAGTATGGCATCTCTTTAAGTCGTGCGACCATGGCAAACTGGGTTATCTACTCAGCATCAACTTACTTAAAACCGCTTTATGACTATTTCCACAAGATCCTTTTGACGAGAGAGATACTAATGGCAGATGAAACAAGAGTTCAAGTTCTCAAAGAAGATGGCAGAAGTGCAGAAAGTGACTCTTTCATGTGGGTCTATCGAAGTGGCGAAGATGGACTTTCGCCAATTATCCTCTTTAATTATTCTCAGACTAGAGCTGGATATAACGCTTCAAACTTTCTCGGAGACTTTAAAGGATATCTCATGACAGATGGCTATTCAGGCTATAATCTCTTGACGGATGTCAAAAGATGCTGTTGTTGGGCACATGTCAGAAGATATTTCATAGATGCTGTACCTAAAGGCTCTGAGTATGATCTAAGCAGGCCTGAAGTTCAAGGTGTTGAGTTCTGCACAAGACTGTTTAAATATGAAGAACAGTTCAAAGAGAAACAATACACTATAAACCAGCGCAAAGATCAACGTCTAAAGAAAGAAAAACCAGTTCTGGATGCCTTTTGGAAATGGCTAGATCTACAGACGCCAGTGAGAAATAGTCGTTTTGACAAAGCTGTGCAGTATGCTCAAAATAGAAAGCCCTACCTCGAAACCTATCTCGAAGATGGCAGATGTAGTTTGTCGAATAATCTAACCGAAAATACGATTCGCCCCTTTACCATTGGTCGTAAAGGCTGGCTTTTTTGTGATACACCAAAAGGTGCTGAGGCAAGTGCAATTGTTTATAGTCTGGTTGAAATGGCAAAAGCGAATAATCTAAACATCTATAAATATCTGCATCATTTATTAACTGTTAGGCCAAGGACTTCGATGACAGATGCTGAGTTCGAGGAACTCATGCCTTGGAACGAAAATATTAAAACACTTTGCAGTGAATGATTAGAGTAAAAAACTCCAGAACTCCAACTTTAGTTGGAGTTTGATTATACATACGCTAGATTATTAATCGCTTAC
>NZ_JBVBZF010000257.1:0-5159 GCF_057447755.1 Fusibacter sp.
ACCGTTTTCACCAGGCATACTAATCTCTGCCCCGCTTTGAATGTCGTCAGTTTGTGACACATTGACCGATTCACTTTTAAGTGGTGATACTTTAACTTCAGGCTTAATGGTCGCCTTGATATCCGGTTTCATCTCAGGCTTAGTATCCGGAGGGGTCACAACTGGTGTCACATTCGGTGCTACCACAGATGGTGGTACGGATGGGGTCACAGGTGGTTTCAAACCAAGGTCTTCAGATGGCCTATCAGTTTGCCCATTTTCAGCAGGTTTTACTTCATCCTTTTCATAAGCATCATAGTCAAATGTTTTTATGTCTTTTTTGCGTGATGCTTTTTTAAAGGCATCCAGTGTATTTAAGAAATGGGCCGAATCTGATTCAGGAGCCTTTTGTGGTTCAGATTTTCTAGGATCCGTCTTTTTAGGCGCTTCCATAACTTCAGGCTTAGAAATTGTCTCAGCCGCTCTAGCTTCCATAAGTCTTGCAATTTCTTCTTGTTTGACTTTACGTTTTTCAGCTTGCTTCTTACGTTTTTCATCCCAAAGATCATGTAATGAAATTCGAGTCCAAACGATAAAGCCAGAAACAAAACAAACAATAATTAATATAAAGGCGCCAATATTACCCACTAGCTTAAGAATGCCTAAAGTCACTAATTCACCAAATACGCCACCACCCTTTAACAAGACACTCCTATCAAAGGTCAACTTATACTGATTCACTGTGGCAAAATTGGATTCCACCTTAAACAAATCCCTTTCAACGCCAGGGAAGACCATCATCGTCGTCAATAGCAAAGCGCCCAAGAGAATTAGGGACATCGCTATGTATATACGATTACGTGCAGGTCTTAAGTTTAAATTAATATGAACAAAGATATAAATGAAAATAAACACGGGTAAAATAAAACCAACATAGGAACACAAGCCGAGATAAAGGCTTTTAATGGCATGACCAAGTTGTCCAACCGTTGAAGTATAAAGGCTCAACATGGTGAACAATGTAAAGGCAACCAGTGCAATCACCTTCAGCTCATACATGACCTTATAGTGGTGCTCTAGTTCTTTAGCAGTCTTTTTAAGGGGTTTGCTTTTAGGTCTGCTCGTTGTGCCACGCTTTTTTGTTGTCGTCGTTCTCTTAGTTGTCTTTGGTGTAGCCAAAGGATCACCTCCGTTTAATCATTCAATCCGAATTCGTCATGTAAAGCCTTAATGGCTTTCGTTAATTCGTTCTCCTTAACCAAACATGAAATAGTTGTATATGAATCCGAAGTTTGCAAAATGCTTACTCTGTTTAATGTCAATGCAAGCGCCACCCTTTTCATGACACCCGGTACACCGTGAATGCCATGACCAATAACTGTGACCTTCGAGCAAGATTCAATAATTTGAGTATCAAGCTCGAGTTCACTCGTTAGGTTAAGAATGCTAATTTGGTGTATATGGTCCACTGTAAATATTTTCTCACCTTCAAGAAAGTTGATTAAGTCTATAGAAATCTTCTCTTTTTCGATACCCTTTAAGAGGGTTTCAAATCTAGGGTCATAGTTGTCCACCTTAACCTTAACTTGAATGATGTTGTTCTTATAGGCTACTGCTGTGACAATCTTATTTGCCTCAGGTGTAAATTCACCATGAATAAGTGTCCCCAAACCTTCAGAGAAGGTATTTTTAATGTATAAGGGTTTATTGCTGCGTTTCGCGATTGCCACCGCTTTTGGATCTACGACCTTAGCGCCATCAAGTGCCATTTGATGCATTTCTTCATAGCTGATTTTATTCAAGACCTTGGCATCGTCAACATGTCTAGGATCTGCAGTCATGACGCCATCCACATCTGTATAGATTTCAACATACTCAGCATTAAGTGCCTCACCTAATATGGCCGCAGTGGTATCTGAACCACCCCTACCTAGCGTTGTGATATCACCTGCTTCAGAAACACCTTGAAAGCCTGTAACCACTAATACGAATCCTTTTTCAATTAGGGAAATCATCTTATCAGTGTTGACATACTTAACCGTCGCATTACCAGCCACACTATTTGTGACAATCCCAGCTTGCTGGCCGGTCAAAGCTTTGGTTTTTAAACCATGACCTCTTAGCCAATTTGAAATATAAGCTGCCGAAATGGTTTCACCACAACTCATTAGAAGATCTAAATCCTCTGTATTGATTTCATTAAAAGGCTGCTGATACATGTGAATTAAGGTGTCCGTTGCATACGGTGCACCTAATCGTCCCATTGCAGATACCACTATGACAACCTGCTTTCCACTTTCAATTGCTTTTTTTGTATTAAAAGCAATGATATTTCTACCCTCTTCCGTAGAAACTGAAGTGCCACCATATTTCTGTATAATAATCGACATTTCCAACCTCTGCTATTCGTTATTCGTCTTAATATTGATTCCTGTACTTTGGATGTCTATCCTTTAACGCCTGTTGAACCAAAACCACCTGCACCTCTTTCAGTTTCATCAATTGAGTCCACTTGATCCCATGTAATTCTCTCGTACTTAGTTATAATAAGCTGGGCAATGCGGTCCCCCTTCACAATTTTAAAAGGGTCGCTTCCAAGGTTAATCACAGGCACCTTGAGTTCACCTCTATAGTCACTGTCAATTGTGCCAACACAATTCACAAGGGTAATGCCATTTTTAATAGAAAGGCCTGAACGCGCCCTAACTTGACCTTCATACCCAATAGGTATTTCAAGAAATATCCCTGTAGGCACTAAAGTTCTCTCCATCGGGTTTATAATAATCTCAGTCTCATTATTGGCTAAAATGTCCATTCCAGATGATCCTATTGTTTGATAGTTAGGTAATGGATTTTCTGATTTGTTAACAATTCTAATGTTCATATCTTCCTCCAAAATTCATTCTCACATCTTCTATTATATCAATTATTTATCATAAACATCAAATTTTATATGATTTCATTTTTCAACATTTCAAACAGATTTTTAGTAGCTTCATCATCAATATCACCCACTATAGCAAGTGCAATTTTGTCTTTTACAAAGCATAGGTCAATGAGTTCATTAACGGTCTGTGTTTTGATGTTGTTGATTTTTGCCATCATTTCATCAAAATCTTTTTCCTTTTGAGCAAAGAGTTCGAGTCGGCCAATTAAGTCCATGTAACTGTCCGTTCCCTCAAGCTCGAGCACAAAGCTTCCTTTGAGATGCGCTCTTGCATGTTCAACATCTTCATCCGTAAGCTTGTTTAGTTTAAGCTGATTAATGGTTTCAATAATCAGTTTCATAGTCTGGTCAAGATTTTCCTTCGCGACGCCAAAGCTGATGGTCATGGTTCCAATATCATCATAAAAACTCGGCTGACTAAAGATAGAATATGATAAGCCAGATTCTTCTCTTATTTTCTGAAACAGCATACTACTGTTGGTACCACCGAATACATTTGATAAAAGCATTAAATCATAACTTCTCTCATCATCAAATGGCAAGCCTGGCAAATCTATTGAAACTTGAATTTGTTCATTGTCCTTATATTTAAAACCATAGTCCGAATGGAACTGAGGTATTACGGCTTCATGACTTAACTTTTCATTAACGCCCATCTGACCAAAATACTTTTCACATAATCTGATCAATTCTAACTCATCAAATGCACCAGCAATTGAAATTACAGCATTGTTGGCAACATAAAAATCAGAATAATAAGCAATCAAATCCTCTCGCGTGAAACTTGTTACCGTTTCCTTAGTGCCCAATATCGGCAATGATAATGCATGCTCTCCAAAAGTAATCCCTGTTAAAATATCTGCGACTAAGTCTTCTGATGAATCCTCATACATGTTAATTTCATCAACGATCACTGTTTTTTCAACTTCAATATGATCAGATTCAAAGGTTGGATGTTGTATCATGTCTGACAACACGTCAAATCCGATTTCGATATCGTCTCCAAGTAATTTTGTATAATAACATGTACATTCTTTGGCTGTATAGGCATTTATCTCACCACCTACACCATCGATAATCAAGGCAATGTCTTTTGCCGATTTTGTATCAGTGCCTTTAAAAAGCATATGTTCAATAAAATGTGATATGCCATTGTTATTTTTATCTTCGTTTGCCGAACCTGCTTTAATCCACACGCCGACACATACTGACTTATAACCTTCTAATTTTTGATAGACGACACTTAGTCCATTGCTTAATTGCATTTTATTATGCAAATTTTCACCTCATTATTGTTCAATCTCATTAAAACGCCATCTACTGGCATTAATAGCATAACATAAGAAAGATAATACTTGCACATTGGCAAATATTATCTTTATCTCCTTACTTATGAAACTCTTTTTATTCTATGCTTCTGTTTTATTTTCTTCTAACAACACTTTTCTTGATAAGTTGATTCTGCCTTGATCATCGATCTCAATGATTTTAACAACCACTTCATCACCAATGTTTAAAACATCTTCAACTTTAGCGATTCTCTTAGTATCGATTTGAGAAATATGGCATAAGCCTTCTTTTCCAAATCCTAAGTCTACGAATACACCAAACTTCATTAGACGCGTAACTTTACCAGTGAACACTGCACCTACCACAGGATCTTTAGTGATGCCTTCGATTTCAGCAAGTGCTTTTTCGCCACCGATACCATCGTTTGCAGTAATCAATACAGAACCATCATCTTCAATATCAATTTTAACATTGTATGTTGAAGTGATTCTAGTGATGACTTTACCACCTGGTCCAATAACGTCTCTGATTTTATCAGGATTGATTTTAATACTAAATACTCTTGGCGCATATTTAGATAACTCAGGTTTAGGCGATGTAATAACCTCTGCCATTTTGCCCAAGATAAACAATCTACCTTCTTTAGCTTGTGAAAGTGCATTTTCAAGTAAAGCTTTATCAAGACCATCAACCTTGATGTCCATTTGAAGTGCTGTGATACCATCTTTTGTACCAGCAACTTTAAAGTCCATATCGCCAAGTGCATCTTCCATACCTTGGATATCACTTAAGATAGAAATTTTGTTGTCCTCTTGAATTAAGCCCATTGCAATACCAGCAACTGAATCCTTAATCGGTACACCAGCATCAAGTAATGATAATGTACTACCACAAATACTCGCTTGTGAACTAGAACCATTACAAGTTACAACCTCTGATACCA
>NZ_JBVBZF010000258.1:0-5086 GCF_057447755.1 Fusibacter sp.
AATGATGATTTTTAAAGATATGCTTTAATAATGAAAATGTTGATCTGCAGTGTGTTGACTTTGATGATTCATAATGATAAAATTTCTTCTAATACGTTATGAGAGGATGGGAGGCTAATATGAAGGGGAATAAAGCCTTCTTAAAGTCACTATCATGATGAACTCGTGATGAGTATTTCAAAATAAGAACATAAAGGGCATCATATGTAATATCAAATATAATCGTTTGTTATAGACTCAATTATAGTGGATATAGATTAATGGAGGTAGAAATGTCATTTGAGAAATCATTAAATAGTTATAGGGCAGAATTAGATAGTTTAGATGAAACTATATTTGAGCTATTGGAAAAAAGGTTTGCCATTACGGACGAAATTGGTCGATTAAAAAAACAATATGACCAACCAATCGATCAATTGGATAGAGAAAGTGAAATAAAGAAAAAACTTAAAGATAAGTTACAAGGATTTTCTCATGTAAATGAAATCTTAGGCCTATATGATCGTCTGTTTGAATTGAGCAAAAAGTCCCAGAAAAAGGTTTAAATATAGGTGTTTTATTAAAAAGAATTACAAATATATTAAGAATAAATTTCCGTATAGGATAAATAAAAAATTAATAGTATACTGAATATAAATGGACATTAATTATATACGGGGGAACACATGGAAGTTATTCAAGTTATTATCGCCTATATTTTAGATTTGCTTTCTGAAATACGAATTACATATATTGTAGATATCCTTATAATCGCATTCGTGTTTTATAAAGTCTTGGGATTTATCAAAGAAACGAGAGCAGAGCAACTTGTCAAAGGCTTTTTAATTATCTTAATTGTCTCAAAATTAAGCGAATGGGCCAAATTATATGCAGTCAATTATATTTTGCAGAGTACATTTACAATCGGTTTAATTGCGCTTGTGATCCTATTTCAACCGGAGCTTAGAAAGGCATTAGAACATTTAGGTCGAAGTCAAATTTTCTTAATGACAAATCGAAAGAATACCTTGGATGATCTTAACAAGGCAATTAATGAAATTGTGGATGCTGCAGGCGTTATGTCAAGAAAAAAGATTGGTGCACTGATTGTTATTGAAAGAACGACTGGTATTAATGATATTATCGAAACTGGAACCATGATTGATGCGCAAATATCTGCGGATTTGTTAATGAACATTTTTTATCCAAAGTCACCACTTCATGATGGCGCAGTTGTCATTAAAAATAACAGATTAATGGCTGCAGGTTGTCTATTGCCTTTGTCAGCAAATAAATATATCAGTAAAGAGCTCGGCACTAGACATAGGGCTGCTATGGGTATGACAGAAAGTTCTGACGCCATGATTGTTATAGTATCTGAAGAAACGGGCCACATTTCTATGGCTGTTGAAGGGAAACTTCAGCGTTTTCTAGATACGAAAACTTTAAAGGAGCTCATGATTACGACTTTAAGTCAAGAAAAAGAAATAAAAACAGGAGGTGGCAAGGATGCCTAATAAGCCTTTGAAATCGCTTTCTACTTCTCTTGTTAATGGCATTAAATGGATTAGAAATCTGCCACGTGCCTTCTTTACTGTCAATTTATCACATAATACTGGGATTAAACTCTTTTCATTGGTATTGGCAGTATTGTTTTGGGTTTATGTTATGGATCAAGTTGATCCCGAAATTACCAAGGTTTTTGAAAATGTACCAATCCAACTCATTAATTTACAAGAGCTTGATCAAAATAATTTAAAAATTATGAACCAGCATGATTATTTTGTTAATGTTGAAGTTGTAGGTCGACGTAACAACGTCTTAAACTTGAATTCAAAATCTATTTATTTATGGGCAGACATGCGTGG
The DNA here is from genome assembly GCF_057447755.1 of Fusibacter sp. Classification (NCBI taxonomy): domain Bacteria; kingdom Bacillati; phylum Bacillota; class Clostridia; order Eubacteriales; family Fusibacteraceae; genus Fusibacter; species Fusibacter sp. Next base: position 1,848 of record NZ_JBVBZF010000258.1, read on the forward strand.
CGTAAAAAAAGGCACAAATACATTGTCCATTAACAAGACGATAAATTCTGAAGCGGTTATGATTAATACGATTTTACCGAGTGATATTGTGCTGCAGGTTGATCAGATTGTATCATTACCTAAACCGGTTAAAGTTGCCTTTAATGGTGACTTTACAACCGCTATTTATCAAGAAGCGCTAACCATCAATCCTGATGAGATTAAGGTCACAGGTCCAGAGAGCATTGTCAATACGGTTTCTTATCTAGGTGGAACTGTAAATATTGAAAACTTGACATCGGATTTAACCAAAGATATATCGCTTGTACCTTATAATTATGATGGCGAAATTGTTAATGGTGTTACTCTGGATAATAACTATTCTAATATTGCCTTAAAATTGGGGAAAACCAAGACAGTTGACCTTAAGGCAATCGTTGAAGGTATGCCTAGGGAAGGCTATGAAGTTGTTTCTTATAAAACAATTCCGTCTTCAATAAATATTCAAGGCGATGTGGAGAAGATCAATAATGTCGAAGTGATTAATCCTGAAAAAATTGTCTTAAAAGGGGACGAAGATACAACCTTTATTATTGAAAAGGATTTAAACTTACCTGAAGGTGTGGGAACAACAACTACAGGACCAGTTCAAGTCGAAGTGGAGATTGAAGCTTTACAAACAAAAGAGTTTACATTTGCAGCCAAGGATTTACCAATTGTGAATTTACAGGAAAACTTTACAACAGACCTTGCGGATAGCGAACAGATGATTACGGTCAAAATTAAAGAGATTGAATCCATTATTAAATCGCTTGCAAAGAGTGATATACATTTATATTTAAATTTTAGTAATGTCGATAAACAAGGTGCTTACAAATTAAAAGTAATTGTATCTGATCAGGATTCCTTTAAAGAAATTATGATAGATCCAATTTACATTGATGTAAATGTGATTGATTCTGCGGCGTCATCATCAAATTAGACAATATAGAGAAGCTTTAAGACTTAGTTGAATAATAGAGTCTTAAAGCTTTTTTTATTCGGTGATGGTATAATAGAGGTACTATATGAAATTTGATTTAATGGTGTAATACAGAGGTGAGCTGTGAGAAAAGAAATAGAAAAGATTTTGGATTCAACGCACGATGCCATGATTGCAATAGATAAAAATAAGATGATTACTTTGTTTAACAAGTCTGCAGAACGTCTTACTAAAATCAGTGCTGAGGATGCAATTGGAAGACCTGTTCAAATAATTGTAGAAAATACAAGACTACCTGTAGTACTTGAGACAGGTATTTCTGAACTCAATCAGAAGCAACAGTTGAATGATATTACGATTATAACAAACAGAATGCCAATACTAAGCGATGATGGACAAGTGATGGGTGCTGTGGCAATTTTTAGAGATATTTCTGAAATGATAGAGTTAGCAGAGCAAATTACCAACCTCAATCAAATTAGAGAGACACTTGAAGCCACCATAAACGCCACTCAAGATGCCATATCCGTTGTAGATGCAGATGGTATAGGCGTCCTCATTAATCCAGCCTACACAAGAATGACAGGCTATACAAATGATGACATTATAGGAAAGGATTGTACAGTAGACTTGGCTGAAGGAGAAAGTGTACACCTGGAAGTTTTGAGAACTGGAAAACCTGTAAAGGGTAAAAATCTCAAAGTAGGTCCAAAGCGGAAAGATGTTATCGCTGAAGCAGCACCCATTATCGTTAAAGGTGTTGTCAAAGGGTCTGTAGCAATCATTCATGATTTAACTGAAGTAAATGAAATTTATAAGCAATTGGATAAGGCAAAACAAATTATTAGAAACCTTGAAGCAAAATATACTTTTGATGATATTGTTGGCAATAGTGAAATATTATTGAATGCGATTGAAAAGGCGAAAATTGCAGCTGAAACACCTGCAACCGTTATTTTGAGGGGCGAGAGCGGTACCGGTAAAGAGTTGTTCGCTCATGCCATTCACAATGCATCAAACAGAAAATATGCCCAGTTTGTACGAGTTAATTGTGCCGCAATCAATGAAAATTTACTGGAAAGTGAGCTCTTTGGTTATGATGAGGGTGCCTTTACTGGTGCATCAAAAGGTGGCAAGATAGGTCTTTTCGAAAAGGCCAACGGGGGTACAATATTTCTTGACGAAATTGGAGAGTTGTCTTTAAACACGCAAGCCAAGCTCTTAAGGGTTCTTCAAGAAAAAGAAATTTTGAGAGTCGGTGGCACCAAGCCCATCCCTATTGATGTGAGGGTAATAACGGCGACTAATGTCGACTTGGAAAAGGCAATTACAGAAAATAAGTTTAGACAAGATCTTTACTATCGTTTGAATGTGGTACCTATTTATATACCGGCTTTGAGAGAACGATTAGAGGATATTCACTTGTTGGTGAAACATCTGATTAATCGTTTTAATCAGGAATATGGCCGAAATGTGGAGCGTGTTTCTGATTCCGTGCTCGAAATTATAAAATCCTATGACTGGCCAGGTAATGTGCGAGAGCTCGAAAATTTTGTTGGTCGTGCCATGATTAATATTAGAATGCATGAATATTTGCTTACAGCACTACATTTACCTCAAATGAATATTTCTACACCTAATAAAACCTATGACCTCAGTGAGGTTGCTCATAAAGTTGATCTTTTAGGCGCTAACAATAGTTTAGAGTACCGTGTTATGGCATTTGAAAAATATCATATTGAAGCAGTTCTTGAAAAAAACAACGGGAATCGTGAGGCCACTGCCAAGGAACTTGGTATTTCTTTACGTACGCTTTACTATAAGTTAAATAAACTCAATCAAGAGATCAAAATTAATGAATAATGAATAATAAATAATAAATAGTAAATAGTAAATAGTAATTATTAAATATTGAATATCAAATATTGAATAATGAACATGACACCTTAAATAAGGGACATTAAACATTAAACGTTTAATAATGCTTTGTACTTAATAAGTAAGAGGTAAGAGATTCGTGAACTGATTTCATAAAAACAACTTTATAAGTGCAAAAAATTGCACTTAGCAAATAACATGCAAATTATTGCATGTTATTTTTTGCATTCAAGACAAGATTAGTGGTTATATTATCCTTATTTTAATTTTAAAAAAAATTGTATTTTAATTTAGGTGGAAAGAACACCACTGTTTGCAGTTGATTCAAGAATATACGAATTCTTAAGACCACTTTATGATTTTTAGGTTGTATTGGCATCATCCTTGCGTTAAATATAAG
>NZ_JBVBZF010000259.1:0-5059 GCF_057447755.1 Fusibacter sp.
AAATCATGAATTTATATCGTCAAATCATGAATTTATATCGTCAAATAATGAATCTCAAGATAAATGTTTTTTGGTTTGGGTATAATTAGGTAAAACGAGGAGGTGAGGAAGTGAAATTATACTTGGTAAGACATGGAGAGCCTAGCTATACACCCTGTACGCAAAGAGGCTTAATCGGGCAAGGTCGGGATCTTTCAGCCCTAAACGATATTGGTATCAATCAAATGGAAGCATCTGCTCAAAAACTTGTGGAAAAGGGTGCACAGATCATTTTATCGTCACCCTATACCAGAGCCCTGCAATCCGCTGCAATAATTGCAAAACATACTGGGCTGACCACTAGGGTTGTTCATGATTTCCATGAATGGATACCGGATTTGACTTTTCAATATAAAACGTATCAGGAACTTAAGTTGCTTTATCAAGATTTTGAAAAGAACAGGGGACAATATCCCAAGGATGAAAGAGAGTTTACGGAGTATACAAGATGGGAGTCCTTAGAGGAACTCAAAAACCGTGTAAAAGATGCCTTAATCCCGTTTTGTGATCTTTATGACAGTGTCATTCTCGTGGCACATGGCATGGTGATTCAGACTTTCCACTATCAAGATCGTGTTGAATTTGGTGAAATCATAGAAATCGATTTTGATAAAGATTTTATACAACCTGAATGGTCTTTTCCAGATAAAATCAAAGAGACGTCATGATTAAATTCATAGACGTCTCTTTTTTAGTTTTTTTCAGTTTTCATTAAATGTGGCACATGTATTCACTTATTCAAACTTGTCATAGAGGATTTGAGATTCAGGCATGCCCTTTGCCTTAAGAATAGGAATAACCGAATCAATCATGACTGGGCTACCACAGAGGTAAGCCTCTTTATCTGCCCCATCATCAAGATATTTTTCAAGAAGATCGGTAACCCTACCTTTTTCACCTTCCCAGTGACATTGCTCAGTGGGTCTTGAAAGGCAAGTGATGAGCTTAAAGCCTGGTAGTTCTTTTTCCAGTGCCTCAAGGGTTTCAATTTCAAATAAGTCTTCAATTGTTCTTGCGCCGAAATAAAAGGTGACCTTTCGGTTGATGCCGCTGTCTCTCATAAACTTTAGGATTGACATGATTGGTGCCATTCCAGTTCCGATTGCCACCATGACCATTTCTCTATCCGTATCTTGATAGAAGAAATCTCCATAAGGGCCAACAACCGTTAATTTTGCCCCTTCCTTTAAATAGTCGTGAACAAAAGTCGTTGCAATTCCGTTTTTTACGAGACCAATATAGAGTTCAATGGCTTTTTTGTCAAGTGGTGATGAAGCCAATGAATAAGCCCTGTAAACTTCTTCATCATTGCCCTTGTATTTTGGGGCCAAAATTTGAATGTATTGACCGGCCTTAAAGTGGATTTCCTCACCGGCTGGCAACATCAAGCGCAAATGTTTTATGGTAGGTGTAACATCCTTAATAAATTCAACGCGATAGTCAAATTGTTTAACACTAAACAACTCTTCAGGTATTTGAATCTTCATATCTTCTTTTACTTTAAGCTGACATGAGAGTCTCACGCCTTCTTTTTGTTCTGCAGGTGTGACATAACCAAGCTCAGTTGGCAATATTTGACCGCCACCTTCCAGCACAGTGACTTTGCAATAACCACAACTTCCCTTGCCGCCACATGCTGATGGAATAAAAACCTTTTGATCTACTAATGCTGAGAGCAGGGTTTCACCACCATCTACAGTATATTCCTTGCTGTCGTTGATGTTCAATTTTTTTTCGCCATAATTGGCTATGGTTTTATTGGCAAGCGATAAAAGCAAGGCCAATGCACCAGTGATGCCGCTTATTGTTGCGATGGTAATTGCTATAGTGCCCATAGTACCCTCCCTATTGTATTTGAACGATTCCTGAGAAGCCTAAAAAGGCAAGTGCCATAATGCCTGTGATGATTAGGGTGATACCAGGACCCTCTAGACCGTTTGGTAGCTTTGCATTTCTAATTTTCTTACGGATACCTGCCATTGCAACAATTGCAAGTGTCCAGCCAAGACCGGAACCTATACCGAAGGCAAATGACTGAAACAAGTCATATTGTCTAATTGTCATAAAGAGTGAAACACCCAGAATGGCACAATTTACAGTTATTAAAGGTAAGAATATACCTAGGGAGTAGTAGAGTGACTCAAAATATCTTTCAATGATCATTTCAACGAGTTGCACAAATGCTGCAATGACGATGATAAAGATAATATATCTCAAATATTCAAGTCCAAGTGGTAAGAGGACATAGTTGTAAATAAAATAATTCAAAACAGTGGTACAAGCAAGGACAAATGTTACAGCTTGACCTAAACTCAGCGAGGTCTTTATCTCGTTGGAGACTGCGATAAAAGAACACATCCCCAGAAAATTGGATAAAATCATATTATTGGTGAAAATTGAAGCAAAGAATATAATGAAAGGATTGATTTCGATCATGCTTTTGCACCTCCTTTTTCATCATTGTTAGGGAATATGTTACGGGTGATCCAGATTACGATGCCTAACATGAAGAATGCACCTGGAGGCATAATCATCAATGTCCAGTTAATCCAGCCCTCACCAAGGACTTGAATGCCGAATAATGAACCAAAACCGAGCAGTTCTCTAAAAAATGCGATAAACAAAAGAACGACTGTATAGCCAAGCCCCATGGTTAAACCATCAAAGAAGGAGATAAGGGGTTTGTTTTTTTGTGCGAAGGCTTCACATCTCCCCATAATGATACAGTTGGTGATAATCAAACCCACATAAGGCCCGAGTGCCTTTGACATGGATGGCCAATAGGCTTTAAGAAAAATATCCAAAATGATAACATAGGCAGAAATGATCAAGGTTTGAACCATCATCCTAATGTGTTTAGGCGTTCTATTTCTGAGTAGCGATACTGTGAAACTTGAAAAACCGGTGACAAACATGAGGCCAACCCCCATTACAAGAGAATTGAGTAAAAGGTTGGTAACTGCCAACGAGGAGCAAATGCCTAAAATCTGTCTAAAAACAGGATTATCTTTTATAATCCCTTCTTTAAATACACGTTTTAACTCATTCAAGGTTAGTCACCTCCATTTGATTATCTAATAATTTTGCTATGAATTGATTGACCATATCCCGAACCGAGTTAGATGTCAAGGTTGCCCCTGTGACAGCGTCAACGGTGCCGCCATCTGAAGGCTTAAAGATCACAGGTGTTTTGGATTCTATGTTCATATTTCTAAACTGTTCCTTAAACCAGGCTTCGTCAATACGACCACCAAGTCCAGGTGTTTCAGAATGAGAAATAAAATCAATCCCTAGTATTTTGTCAAAGGCAGGAGAAACCGCTATATTTCCTGTGATGGTACCCCAAAGCCCCCTACCTGAAAATTGAAAGGCATAACCCACAGGGGCATCATGTTCTAAATAGATATAGTAAGGTGCACCATCTAACATTTTAACTTTAACCTTTTGATTAAAAGTCTCTTGAATGATGACATCTTGATCCTCAAAGGGAATATTAAACACATATAGAATGGATTTTTGAATTCTGAGATTTTCTTGTTCCTTTATGAGGTCAATGGAACTGGCGTTTATAAATGCCAAGGCAAAAGTGAAGATTGCCGTTAGAACCACCATGAATACAACTGGGTATAAAATTTGCTTCTTCTTAGCCATTATTTTCCCTCCTTTGCAGGAAGTTTTTTTCGAGCCTTAAGTGCATTTACACCTTCATCGATAATAGGGGCAAATGTATTGCCAATTAAGATGGCAAACATAATACCACCTGCAAAAAGGGCGAATCCACGAATAATTACTGTGATGATGCCAATTAAGAGGCCATAAATAATTCGACCTTGAAAAGTCTTAGGCGATGAAATCGGGTCTGTTGCCATAAACACTGCCCCAAATAAAATACCGCCTGCCATTAGACCATAGAGCGGGTTGGGCACCTGTTGATAGCCTGAAAAATAAAAGGCTGAGTCCATAAGTAAGAAACCTATGATTACGCTGAAGATGGTTTCTTTAGCAGCCGTTTTGGTATAAATAAGATAAATGCCCATGAGAATGATCAATATGGCACTGGTTTCACCAATTGAACCCGCAATGTTGCCCATGAGTAAATTTTTAAGTGGTGCGGTTTGGCCTGTTGCTCTATAAATCAGCATTGGCGTTGATTGCGTAATGGCATCAATGGGTTGACCGAGGTACTGGGTAAAACCACCCAAAAGGCCATCAACTGGTTTTGTCCATTCCACTGTCATGAATTTAGGAAAATTAACATAGATAAATGCTCGACCAACCAATGCAGGGTTAAATGGATTTTTCCCAAAGCCCCCAAAGACCATCTTTCCAAATAATACACCAAAAATGATGCCGATGATTGCGACCCAATATGGTGTTTGAGGAGGTAGAGTTAGTGTAAACAACAAAGCAGTTACAAAAACGGCCTCTGTGATTTTTTTAGTTGTCTTTCTAACAAAAACCCATTCGGTCAAACAAGCGAACAGGGTGACGACTGTTAATAAAGCTAGAACGCGCAAGCCAAAGAAATACGTACCCGCTAAAATAATCGGAATTAATGAATATACGACTTTTCTCATCATAGCTTGCTTCATAAATTGAATGTTTTTGAGTGATAGATTCAAATGTCTTCCCTCCCTTAAAATTTCTTTAGGTGTCTCATCATTATATATATCCAAAAGTTATTGAGATATATCTATTTTTTTTAACTTTATAAAAAAATTTTTTTAGGGTATACTTGATTTGACAAATTAATAGGGAGTTTAAAATGAAAAAAGGGTATATGGTGGTTTTTATATTGGTACATATTCTGTACTGGACATTGGTTTTAGACCAGGTTGAAGGCTTGGGAAGACCGGTGTCTGTCTTAATGATTCTCTTAAGCTTATTAATTGAAATATTATTACTTAAAAATCTTAGAAGGGAAAGTCAAAGTATTAGATTAAGGTCTATTTTTTTTGTGGATCTCCTAAGTGGTTTAGAATGGCTTTTGTTTTTTAGTTTGATCATAAAGGCATTGACA
>NZ_JBVBZF010000260.1:0-5017 GCF_057447755.1 Fusibacter sp.
AATTTCGATTCATCGTTTCAATTCTCATATTTTGTGTCTGATAGTTTTCTATATACCCTGATAAATACCCTTCCTGGAAACCAGATGCAAATTTTAACCGATATTCAGAAGATTCACGATCTAACCAATATCGACTATTAACCGTACCTTTGGCAATAAATTCTTGATATGAGCGTTTCCAGTCATTGTATCGACCATTAAACAAATCATTTACACCATAAAATCCACCTTCGACTTTTCCAAGCTCAAAGCCCTGCTCATATGCCTTTTCAGAAGGTCCATTCACAGTGAGCAAGTTCAGTCTTCGATAAGCGCTGGCAAACCCAATTTGATAAGCATTTTTGTAAGCATTTAAAAAATTCAACTTATAAAAAAGGTCATCATTTGCTAAATTATATTTTTTTATAATTGAGTTGTCTCCCAGCATCGCATATTGATACTGATTAGACTCACCTTCTAAATAAAGGGCCATACCATCTGCTTCACCATCAAGTGTTCCACAAAGTCGTCCTTGTTCTTCTGCCTCTTTTAGCATCATTTCCTCAGGTGTAAGGACTACTGTTGTGGTGGTATCTTCTGCTAATGATATGAAGCTTCCTCCCATGATCACAAATGACACAAGTATCACTGCTATGATTTTTTTGAACATGCCTTAGTTTCCCCCTTGCTCTATAGGATAAGAAATCTGTAATTGATCAAATAAATACTTACCATTGATTTTTTGATCATAACCTATCCCTTCAACATATATTCTCTGAACTTTACATGGATAATTGATTTCTACAGGAAGCAAAACTTCTAATTCTTTCCACCCTATCCAATCAACATTTTCCGTAAGCGCTACCCTATATTCCTTACCAGTCGCATCGATCAAAACTGCACCAATTGCATGATTTCCAAATTCATAAGCATAAGTCCAAAGACCAAGGTATTCTGCTTGTTTTTGTATCATTACTGGATTTGTATCAAAAACTAAATTAGCTTCATTGACTTCTCTTGCTGTTATAAAATCAAAAGTCATTTCAGTAGAATAACCACCAGCCACTTTAGTTTGTGATCTGATCACTTGCCCAGAGGTTTCCTCTGAACTTGATACAAAGAAATTACTGCCATCTTCAAATCCATATATTTGAATTTTAGGTCTGTAATTAGTATAATCCACAGTTTCCTCTTGGTCAGGATATGAAGGTAGTGGTAAATTATCTACAAAAGCAAACCCATCAAAAGGAATAAAAGAATGCATTAGGTCGTCACGGTAATTGTCATTTAATGTTACCAAGGTTTCATCTTCTGCAATATATGGCGCAATATCTTTGACGGAACAAAACTCAAGTTCCATTTCACCACTGAGTATACCGTCATTGTTTGATGTGAGGGCAATCTTTTTTATGATAATTTTTTTATCAAAAGCCTCAATATTTCTAATGTATGCCATCAAAGCAAAATAATCTCCATTTATACCGATTTTAGCACTTAAATTTGTAGTCAAAGGGTCATTGTCGTCATCCGGAATATAATCAAACTTTGTAAATGAAAGTTCTTGATTAGTTCGAAGTGCAAGTGCTCTCATCATCATTTCCTCTTGTGTTAAGGCTGTATAATAAGGCACACTCTTTTCAGAAATGCTATTGGTCAAAGTTTCAAGTTCAGCGGTAATACGCTCGGAGGTCTTTAATTTAGTAAGTACAAGCTGTTGCTCATTGCGTTTCATTTCCACATCTGAACGAAGGCTTATCACATTTTGTTCAAGCGGCTTAATGAATACCCAATAATAACCAAAAAACAAAAGTGCGATTAATAAAAACACAAGTAATGTTTTCTCTCTCTTACTTATTTTCATTATATCCCTCCTTTGTCAGAACACCCACTAAGTTGAACTGCATACCATTTTCGTCTTCTTGGATATTGGGAACACTGAGGGTATTAAAAACACCTGTCATTCTCAAATTATAAATATATTGAGCCACCATTTCATATGAATCTGCGTATCCACGCATGTTTACTAGTCCTGAATCAATAGACAAGTCCATTAAAAACACTTCTTTTGGCATTTGGTCATTGATCATTTGAAATAAATCTGAATCAATAACATCTTCCGACGAACGTTTCAAAGTCAAATCTGACAAATAAACCGAAAAAATACTCATGTTATCAATCTTCTTTTGCTTAAACTCTAACTCACTTAACTTCTGTTGTGTTTTCTTATCATCTAGAAAAGATTGTATATCTGCAATTTCTGTTGATATGTTATTTTTTTCACTGATTAACTTAATATGATAAACGCCCAAAACCATCGCTAAAATACATAAAACGGCCACGATGATATATTGATTCAGTCCTCTTTTTTTAGGGACCTGAATATATGGCTCAAAAAAATTAAATTCTGTCATATTATCCTCCAACATTATAATAATGAGCCTATTGCATGAATATATTTTGCAAACGCTTCGTCGTGTTCTTTTGCAACATATTCAATTTTACCATATGGCACAACCATTTCTGTTTTTAATTCAAGTTTATCCTCGATATATTTTTCCAAATTTATAAATTGTGAACTTCCACCATAAAAATAAAGTCCGTCAATGCGGTTGTTTTCATGCCTACTAGTATAATATTTGAGTACTTTATTAAGCTCTTCCAAGCATTCGTCAAGGTGAAATGCAGTATTAAACAATATAATATTCCTAGGTTCTGGTCGTTCAGAGTGCATTACGTCTTCTCTTGCAGCTTCAAGTGCTTCAAATGCCTGATGAATATCAACACCAATTTTCTTTTTCTCAGCTGTTATTGCATCTAAGTTCAGTTGATTCATTAATATGCGATCGAATTCTCGCCCCCCCATATTCACAAGTCTGTCGAAGACAATCTTCTTCTTATCGAACAGGGTGATGTTTAAAAATGAATGACCAAAATCTATAAATGCAGCTGTTTCATTTTCAAAATTCCGTGTATTTCTGTAGTTCCACTTAACAAACTTCTCTAGTGAATGGCTATGAAGGTCCAAGGCCTTAGGCGTAAGACCGCAATCCATTAGTAAATTATAATATTGTTCAGCCATCATCTTAGGCATAGCACCAACTTTTGTGATTAATATGTTTCCGATAGCATCTGTACTTTCTGCAATTACTTTATACTGGATGATATATGCATCTAAATCAATTGGCAAGTACTGACCAATTTCATACGTGATCAAATCCAGCCGATCCTCTTCTTGGACATTTGGAATTGTAAGTTCTCTTTTTATGATTTCTGTACTTTCCACACTAATAACAACATCTTTTGTTTTTATCTTCCTGTCTTTAAGTTGTTCAAGAATCAAGGATTTTACCTGTATCTGATTTATAAGGTAGCCATTGCTAAACAATTCTTCGTTTAGAGGAATGGAAAACATATTTGATATTCGAATTTTATCGTTCTGATGCTGACCGACAACACATTTAATACTATGGCTTCCAAAATCTAACGAAATTACTTGACCACTCTTTTTTTTCTGCTTTCGAATCATATTTCCCCCTCTTTTCCTTTAAAGCTATTCTATGATTAATATCTCATCGATTTCAAAGCTACCTGAGCTTACGCCCACCGACGGATCAATTCTAAGTTGTCTGAGAGTCCCATTCCAAGATGGTAAATCACTTAAGTCAACAGTATATTCCAAATAATCACTATTTGGTACAATCGCAAAATTTTTATGCTTCGTTTCATTCATCGTTTGATCACTTGCCGTAGTGAAATAAAGCTGAGCCATACTGCTGTTCGTATTATTTTTAAGCTTTATCTTAATGCGTTTTGTAACGGAGATGTCCACATTTAAAGGCACTGGGGACATAATAAAAGGATCAACACCGACAATGTTCCCTGAAATTTTACCCTCATTTAAATAGCCAAAATTAACAATGTCATTGCCATCAATCCACGACTCAGTCCCTGCATTAAATCGCCAGAATACTGAAGGGATTTTAAGCCATTTGTCTTGAAGATAATTTTCTACTTGAATACGCTCTGAATCTGATAAGGCTCTATTAAAAACAATAATTTCTGCTATCTGACCTCTTAAATAATTACTGTTTCCAGCAGCACCAATATAAATATCGTTTGTTTGGTTAGATCGTGTTCCAATATTATTATGGCCTATTTTTTCAGTGCCATTAATATAATAATAATGATTGTTGCCATCCCACATGCTCATGTGGAGATTTAAGTCATTATTTCCTGGCGAAACATTTCCATTTCCAGCTGTTGTTGAATTGTTACCTCTGATAACCTGTTGAAATTGCGATAGACTGTTTAAGCCAAAAGCATATGTTGCCGAAGTGCCCCATCCACCTGATTTACTGATAAAAGTGCTATTTGGATTTCCTGTATTAGCTGAACCAACGATGAACACTGTGAAATTTCTCGTTGAATCCATATAGAAATCAACACCTTCTAGATTATTGTCATAAAGGGTTAAATACGCATTTCTGGTACTTGGAAATTCAACAATTGGCAAGCCCAGCTGTGCATACAAGCCTAAATTAGGGCGTATATTGTTAGAACCTTGGTAAAAGTTATTACTATAACCTGATTGATCCAACCATTCACTCACTCTTCCACCACCGGTTGGATTGATCACTGTAGAATCCAAATGTAAAACAATGCCATTTGGTAACCTATCTGCCCAAACTTCAACACTACAAGTTGCCGTATAATGTCCATCCTCAGTTTCTGCGGTTATTGTAGTGGTCCCTGGGCCGATTGCCGTTACCACACCTGACTGACTAACCGTTGCTACCAGTGAATTCGCACTGGTCCAAAGAACATTTTGATTATAGGCGTTTTCTGGTGAAACATCAACTGTGAGCGGTGCGATTTGACCCCTTATCATCAGTAAGGAGGTAGGTTCCAAGGCAAGACCAGTAACAGCCACCCTGTTGATAACCGTCAGTGTAAACGTTGCTGTTTTGCTTGGATCCACACTTGAAGTTGCTGTAAAAATTGTCGTTCCAAGAGTGCTCGTATCCACTGTACCGTTCCA
>NZ_JBVBZF010000261.1:0-4947 GCF_057447755.1 Fusibacter sp.
GGTATGTTCTCAAGTACTTCGGGAATGCTTCAAAATGTTGTTAATGAATCCGAAAAAACGGTGGAGCAAATTAATGAAATCTTAGTAGATTCGCAGAAGGCAGCTGAGTCTGTAGATGAGATTAGTGCTGTTACAGAGGAACAAGCTGCAGCATCTGCTCAAATTAATGAAATGATGGAAAATATGTTAGATACAATTCAAGAAACAGCATCAACTTCTGATAAAATGGCTGAGTCTATTATGATTCAGAAGTCAAAGAACGATGAGACTATTTCCATGATAGAGGAGATAAAGCAACTGTCAGAGGAGATAAAGCTAATGACAGGACAGTTCAAATGTTAGCCTAAAAAAATAGCAAAAACTTCAAAAGGTTGCGCCTTAGTTTTATATAAAATTTAAGGCGTTGCTTTTTCTTTTTGTGTGTGCCCATTTATGTTATAATAATAACGAAATTATATATAGAAAGAGTGATGCTGTGAAAGCGGAAATTATGAAATTACTAAGGGCGCAACAAGGGGAATACGTATCTGGAGAAGAAATTAGCAAACAGCTAAAAGTCTCAAGAACTGCTGTATGGAAGAATATTAATTTGTTGAGAAACGAAGGCTATGAAATTTTGTCAGTAACCAATAAGGGCTACAGATTAATTTCAGATGTAAAGGAATTAAATGAAGTTGAATTGAAGTATGCTTTAAAGGATTATAAATTAATAGAAGAGGCTTTGTTTTTTGATACTATTGATTCAACGAATCAAAAGGCAAAGTCGATTGGCTCCCAATTGGACTTTTGTCAGTCCTTGATTGTCTCTGATGAACAAACCAGTGGCAAAGGTAGATTAGGGCGACAATGGGAATCCGAAAAAGGCACTGGTATTTGGATGAGCCTTTTATTGAAACCCAATTTTACACCTGATTTGGCTTCGAGAATTACATTAATGGCTGCGGCGGCAATGAGTGATGCCATTGAATCTGAAACAGGGCTTGAAACTTCGATAAAATGGCCCAATGATATTGTCGTTGGTGGCAAGAAGGTATGTGGCATTCTAACAGAATTAAATGCTGAACTCAATCATATTAATTACTTAGTACTTGGTATCGGTGTGAATGTCAATACCAAAAACTTTGATTCAAGACTTAAGGACAAAGCGACATCCTTAAGTCTTGAATCAAACAATAAATGGATTAATCGATTAAATATCATTAAATTATTTGTAGAAAAATTTGAAATATATTATAATCAATTCGTTAATGAAAATGATTTTAGACCGGTAATAGAATACAATAGAAGAAAATCTATCACATTGAACAAGGAAGTTGAGATTATTTCCGGCAATGTCAAGAAGATAGCGTTTGCTTTAGATATAGATATGAACGGTAATTTGATCGTAAAAAATAGTAATGGCTCTAATGAAGCAATTTACTATGGAGAGGTATCCGTTCGCGGTGTCAATGGATATGTCTAAAATCAACAGGAGGAAAAATGTTATTAGCATTTGATGTAGGAAACTCAAATATCGTACTTGGTGTGTTTAAAGACAATGAGTTAATAACACACTGGAGAATGGCAACTGATAATGCCAAATCGGCTGACGAAATTGGCATATTTGTAAATCAGCTCTTCACTTATGAGAATTTATCTCTTAAAGATGTAGATGATGTTATCATATCATCGGTTGTACCACATGTAATGTATTCGTTACAACATATGGCGCTTAAATATTGTGAGAGAGAAGCAATTGTTATTGGTCCTGGCATAAAAACAGGCATGAATATTAAGTATGACAACCCAAGACAAGTTGGTGCAGACCGTATCGTAAATGCAGTTGCAGGTTTTAAGAAATTCGGTGGTCCAATTATAATTGTTGATTTTGGTACCGCAACCACTTTTTGTGCCATTAATGATAAATGTGAATATTTAGGTGGTGCCATATTACCTGGTATAAAAATATCTTCTGATGCTTTATTCCAAAGGGCAGCCAAACTAACACATGTTGAACTGGTAAAACCTGATAAAGTCATCTGTAAAAATACAAGTCAGAGCATACAAGCCGGTATTATTTACGGTTATGTGGGCAGCGTTGACTATTTGGTTAATAAAATGAAGGAAGAACTTGGGGGCGATGATATTAAAGTTATCGCGACTGGTGGTTTAGCGACACTCATCTCAACAGAGTCAGAGTCTATTGATCATGTTGAGAAGTTCTTAACCCTTGAAGGGCTTAACTTCATTTATCAAATGAACCGCACTAAGAAATAATGTTTTATGATCTGGAAAGAGAGTTATAAATGAAAATTGGAAGTTTTCAAACAGAAAACGACGTAATACTTGCCCCTATGGCAGGTGTGACGGATTTAGCCTTTAGATTAATTTGCAAAGAGTTCGGCGTTGGGTTAATGGTTACAGAAATGGTAAGCGTATCTGCACTCTATTATCAAGATAAGAAAACGCAAAGAATTATGGAGATTTTAGAAGCTGAAAAACCCATGTCACTTCAAATTTTTACAAAGGATCAAGAAAAGCTAGAAGCTGTAATGGATGTTTTAAA
Organism: Fusibacter sp.; assembly: GCF_057447755.1. Classification (NCBI taxonomy): domain Bacteria; kingdom Bacillati; phylum Bacillota; class Clostridia; order Eubacteriales; family Fusibacteraceae; genus Fusibacter; species Fusibacter sp. Next base: position 2,546 of record NZ_JBVBZF010000261.1, read on the forward strand.
TCAACACAATAATGATATCTTGGATATTAATATGGGTTGTCCAGCACCAAAAATCGTGAATAACGGTGAAGGTTCTGCTTTGATGAAAACACCTAAACTGGCGGAGAAAATTATTAAAACTGCTGTCAAGCATTCCGTGAAACCAGTGACTGTTAAATTCAGAAAAGGGTGGGATGAAAACAGTATTAATGCAGTAGAATTTGCTAAAATGGCTGAGGCGAGTGGTGTCAGTGCTATTGCCCTACACGGTAGAACAAGAGCACAAATGTATAATGGCAATGCAGATTGGGAAATCATTAAAGCGGTTAAGGAAGCCGTTAAAATACCTGTAATCGGAAATGGTGATGTCTTTGCTGTGGAAGATGCAAAAGCAATGAAGCAATTGACAAACTGCGATGGTATCATGATTGGTAGGGGTGTTCAGGGTAACCCTTGGTTGTTAAAGGAAGTTGCTACCTATTTGCAAACGGGTGAAATCATAAACCCACCAACCTTAGAAGATAAACAAAGAATTGCACTTAAGCACTTTGAGCTCTTATTGCAATATAAAGGCCCTAAAATTGGAACGCTTGAAATGCGCAAGCATGCAGCTTGGTATTTTAAAGGTTTGAAACATGCAAATGCATTTAAAAATGAAATCAATCGAGCAGAAGATCCTGAAGAGGTTAAAGGCATTATTATTCAAGCTTTTCAAGCAAATTGACTTTAGATTTTTAATGTACTATAATAGACTGAAAATAAGAATAATTGGAGGATGAGTGAATGGAAAATTTGAACGAATTACTGCAGATAAGACGTGAAAAACTTGCAAAATTGCGAGAAATGGGACAAGATCCATTTAAGATAGAGAAATATGAGAGAACTCACTTCAGTAAAGAGATTATCGATAATTTTGAAGCAATGAATGGACAGGTAGTTAGAGTAGCTGGAAGAATCATGGCAAAACGCGACATGGGTAAGGCTTCTTTTATTGATATTTTAGACAGTGAAGGTCGAGTTCAATCTTATGTTAGAAAAGATGCAATTGGTGAAGAAGTGTACGAGGTCTTCAAGACATATGACATCGGTGATATCGTAGGGGTAAGTGGTATCGTATTTAAAACACAAAAAGATGAGATTTCAATCAGATGTGAAGAAGTTATTCTTTTAAGTAAATCGCTTCAAGTATTACCAGAGAAGTGGCATGGCCTTAAGGATCAAGAAATTAGATACAGACAGAGATATGTAGATTTGATTGTTAATCCAGAAGTAAAAGATAAATTTATCATGAGATCTAAAATTATCAAAGCAATGAAAGACTACTTTGATAGAGAAGGTTTCCTAGAAGTGGATACACCAATTTTAAGTACAATTGCTGGTGGTGCTTCTGCAAAACCATTTATTACGCATCATAATACACTTGATATTGATATGTATATGAGAATTGCAAACGAGTTATATCTTAAAAGATTAATCGTTGGTGGCTTTGATCGTGTATATGAAATGGGCAAAATGTTCCGTAATGAAGGCATGAGTATGAAACATAATCCAGAGTATACTGCAGTAGAGCTCTATGCTGCATATGAAGATTATGAATATATGATGGAACTTACTGAAAACGTTGTTGCATATTGTTGTGAGCAAGTTCATGGCACAACTAAAATTGAATATCAAGGAACACCAATTGATTTCAAACCGCCTTGGATTAGAGCCTCTATGCATGATTTAGTAGAGAAAAAGACAGGTGTTAATTTCTACGGATTTGAAACAGATGAAGAAGCGCGCAAGGTTGCTAAAGATCAATTACACTTAGACGTGGAAAAACACATGAAAAAAGGACATTTGGTCAACTTGGCCTTTGAAGAGTTCTGTGAGAAGGATTTGGTTCAACCGACATTCGTTTTACACCATCCAGTTGAAGTATCACCTCTTGCAAAGAGAAATCCTGATAATCCAGAAATCACAAATAGATTTGAAGCATTCGTTAATACTTGGGAAATCGCAAATGCTTTCTCTGAGCTTAATGATCCAATCGATCAAAAAGAGCGTTTCGAAGAACAGCTTAAGCAAAGAGAAGCTGGTGACGAAGAAGCTCATATGATGGATGATGATTTCGTAAATGCACTTGAAGTAGGTCTTCCGCCTACTGGTGGATTGGGTATAGGTGTGGACCGTATGATCATGCTATTAACCAATGCAACTTCAATCAGAGATGTTATTCTCTTCCCTACAATGAAGCCGATTAAATAATTTACTCAAAGCCACTCGTCATGAGTGGCTTTTTTACGGTGTGCCAAGCATGGCACTAATCTAGCTGGTGTAAGTCCAGTCGCGGGTATTTACCGCCAAGCGTAGCGAACCACAAGTTGGTATCAGTAATGGTATGGATGAAGGAAGTGGTGTAGCAAAGTTCTTGAGCCTAC
>NZ_JBVBZF010000262.1:0-4922 GCF_057447755.1 Fusibacter sp.
ACAGAGAAAATTATTAAGACATATGAGAGGGTTCAATAACCTTTATGTTCTCTTGCTAAAAGGATGTCTTTCTAGTGGACTCTTTAAGATCAATTTGATCTGAAGAGAATACAAACTTATAAAGAATACAAAATGATATTGACTAGGCAAGAAACCAGTGGTATTATTTAATTATTACCACTGGTAATTACCGACGGTAATATAATTGATATGTGTATTCAAATTTATATGATTTAGGAGGCAATATGGAAACTTTAAAAGGCAAGGCACGACTAGCGGGTTTAAGTTATTTATTAATAATATTTTGTGGGATTTTTAGTCATAAGATTGTCAGAGCAAGTATAATGATCAAAGGAAATGCCAGTGAAACGGCCCTAAATATACTTGATAATCAATTGCTTTTTAAACTTAGCATATTAAGTGACTTTTTAATGATTATGAGCTATTTTGCACTAGGCCTATTACTATTTACGATATTTAAAAATACGAATAAGTTGATCTCAACCGTACTTTTAGCGCTTAATGTTGTTGGGGTTGCAATTATGGCGATTAATATGTTAAATCAGTATGCGGCTTTAGTGGTTTTAAATAATGGAGAATATCTATCAGCCTTTACTACAGCACAACGCGAAGCCTTGTCACTTTTCTTTATGACGCTTCATCAATATGGGTATTTAATTGCAACACTTTCATACGGAGTGTGGTTACTTCCAATGGGATATTTGCTTATAAAATCTAAGGTATTTCCTAAAATAATTGGCTACTTTCTGATGACAGGTGCTATCACCTATGTTATTTATATGATGACTATGTTTTTAGATATTCAAGTTCCTAGTGAAATAACTTTACCTGCAGATATTGGAGAATTTTCATTTTGTTTTTATCTTTTATTTAAGGGCATAAAAGTAAAGCAAGTTAGAGAATAATCAAATTAATATATCTTTCCGTTCTGATATTTGAGATAATATCCTAAGAGATTTCAATAAAGGGTGGAAATATGGCAAAGAAAAAACTTGATAACAATACCAGTGAAAAATTTATAGAGGCAATGTTAGAGACCATTGATGAAAAAGGCGGACTCTCTGGTGTAAACTTGAGAATGGTTGCTAAGAAAGTTGGGTGTGCACATACAAACGCTTATAATTACTTTGATGGTTATGATGGATTAATATTTGCAGCCTATGACAAAGCACTTGATTTATATGGATTAGCGGTTGTTGAAGGCCTTGATGAAATTAAATCTGCAGGTACGTATTTTATCAGATTTATTCAAAATATAATTGATTTTGCTTTAAAAAATCCAGGCTTTTATAGATTTATAGGGTCTGATGACTTCCCAATTCAAAAGTTGGGTCCTGAAACCATAAAAAAAGCAATTGAGTTAAAAACCTTTTTTTTAGATGCATTTTATGCAGTAACTGGACATGTGATTGACAGAGAAGAATCTGATGTAGATGCGAATATATTGATGTCCTATTTGGATGGAGAGCTTTATAATATTATAAACATGAGGGCCTTTCCAGATGAAAATGTAGCTGAGCGAATCATTGAAAACACAATTAGATTAATAGCCTTATTTACTCAAAATAAGGGTAACCCAATATCACTTTTAGTCGATATTGACTTTTATATGAAACCTTTAATTCCAAATTATGTTAAAAAAATTGTGAGTTCTTGATGTGATTTTCATGCAACTAGAGCTAAGGATTTGCTTTGATTTCGCATAATATCGTGATTTTAAAAAGGGATCTCCTTACTTATTGTTTTAATAAAGGTCTTATAAATTGAGGGATTTAAGGAAAAATTAAATGCACTTATATGACAGCTCCTTTCTTGTCTGTTTGGACAAGCATATTTTATGGGAGTATGGATTATAAGTGCATTCTTTTTTGTAAAAGCAAAACAAATGCTGTGGTGAGTTTTACCCACCCCAACATTTGCTATTGAGCTCATTTTCAATGAAATTTTTACGATTGGTTTGATTTCTCTGCTAAAAGTAGTTTGGTTTGATCAAAAGGAAGGGGTTTACTAAAATAATAGCCTTGTATATAATCGCAAGCTTTTTCCTTTAGGATTTGATATTGAGCGTAGCTTTCAACGCCCTCTGCAACGACCATTATTCCAAGTTCATGAGACAGTTCAATCATTTGTCTAACGAGTTCTTTATCTTTTTTAGATGTTTCGAGATTATCAATAAAGGTCTTGTCAATTTTTAAAGTGGTAAGTGGCATGGTCCTCAAATAGCTAAATGATGAATATCCAGTCCCGAAATCGTCTAATGAAATTTTATAGCCTTTCGTCATTAGCTTGGTTAAGATATTTTCACCTTGGCTTGCAACAGACAAGAGGACGCTCTCAGTGACTTCCAATTCTAAGGCTTGTGGCAGAATTCCGATTTCCTTGACGATTACATCAATCAAATCTATAAAATTTGACTGATGTAATTGGATACTAGAGACATTTACGCTGATGTGTTCAAAGGAATAACCTAAATCGTATAATGTTTTAATGGATTTACAGACATCTCGGATTGCCCATTCACCAAGTTCTATAATAAGCCCGGTTTCCTCTGCAACGGGAATAAAGACCGCAGGGGAGATGGCCTTACCATTTTCATCAGTGATTCTCATAAGTGCTTCAAAGGCATTGAGTCGTCCATTTGCCGCAGTATACTGTGCCTGATAGTGCATCGACACCAAATTGTCTTTAATAGCACGTCTTAATATGTTTTCGATGTCCATGCGCTCTTGAACTGAATCCGAAAGAAATTGAGTGTAGTAGACATAGTTTGATTTACCCGATTTTTTTGCGGCAAACATCGCTGTATCTGCATTTTGAATAAGTTTATCCACCGTATCACCATCATTTGGATAAACGCTAATACCAATACTCAAACTCATATATATCGATTTATCTCCTATGATAAATGGATCACTAAGCATTTGATAGACTTCATTGATTGCATTTGTAATGTCTTCTTCCTTACATATACCATATAGAATGAATGCAAATTCATCTGCCGATAGATGGTACACAGTCACATTTTCGTTTTCAAGGTCTTTCAATCGATTTGCAAGAGCGATTAACAAGATATCACCAAAGCTATGTCCCAAAGCATCATTTATCCTCATGAAATTGTCTATGTCCATTTGAAATACAGTCAATGTACACGTCTCAGCGACCATTAGATTTTTTAGATCATAAGCATAAGCGAGTCTGTTAGGCAGGGATGTCAATTGGTTTATGAATGCAAGATTATGAAGTTTTTCGTTTGTTTCGGTTTCATAGGTAATATCCATCATAAGACCAGATGACTTAATAGGATTGCCCTCATCATCCCAAATGGTATTCGCTTTGACTAAAAAATAAATCTCTTTATCTACTGTGGATGAGTATGAAAAAGTAAATGTTAAAAGATTGGTATGTGAATTCCAATGTTCCTTAAAAAGCTTTAAGATACGCTTTTGCTCATGAGGTTTAAGAATTTGTTCGAATACTATATTCTCAATAGACGTATTGTATGATGAAAGTCCAGTTAATTCATGCCAAGCATCAGAAGCAAAGAAATGGTGGTTTTCAAGATCCCATTCCCATACGACATCTCTAGAGCCCTTTAAAGCTGATGTATATTTGTCTTGGAGGGTTTTTAAGGCCTTTTGACTTTTGGATAGATATTCATAATTTATTCTAAGTTCTTCCTCAGTCGCCATTAACTCTTCATTTTTGGACTCCACTTCTTCATAAGCACCAGTGAGTTCATCCAGCATGATGTTTAAATCCTTAGATAAGGTGCCGAGTTCGTTATTTTGCATATATTGAGAGCGTATACTAAGATCACCTAAAGTAGTTTGATGGACAACATTGCTCAATTCAGTAAGTGGATTTGTCAGTGTTCTTGCGAATTTTATGGAGACGATGCCTGATAAAAGTAGAACAGAGCTTGTAATCATGAGCATAATCCATAAAAGCGCCCTAGCAGAGGCCATTATAATATCCATGTTTTTTTCGAGTACAAGTATCCATGGTGTGTCTTCGACGGTTTTATATGCGACATAATAGGTATTGCCATATAGTTGAAACTCATCAGAACCTGCAACTGATAAATTAGAGGTCTTGAAGAATTGATCAATTTCATTAATAACATGTCGGGTCCCAATCATTTTCTTATCTGTATGAAAAACAATCATACCTGATTGATCAATCAAATAGGCGTCAACAAGTTGTCCGTCTATTAATGTTTTAATATTATCGGAGGCACTTTTAGTATCTATAATATTGGCCATAACGCCAATTATCTTCTCTTTGTCATCACTGTAAATGGGCGTTGCCACAAATAGGACACTTTCACCATCAACACGGTCCACTAATAGGTTACTTATTGTGGTTTTGCCATCCATTGCAGCCTGAAAGTAATCCCGATCGGACAAATCAATCCAGTAACTTCTTGGATGACTGCTTGCTAATACACGACCAAGAGGTGTGAGCACAAAAACATCCCGAATGTCAGAGCGTGAGCTTTTGATGGTTTCAAAATAGGTATTCAGTGATTGGTAATTTGGTGTGAAGTCAGGATTTTCATGACGTGGATCATCTAGGTAGGCATTTATAGTCTTATTTACAAGGGCGTCATTTGATAAATAGCTTACTTCCAATCTGCGGGAGTCAAAAAAAGTTTTAAGTGAAGCGCTTTCCATATCCAATACTTGATTAACTTGCATTTTTTCACTTTCAACAAGCACATCGGATATATAGATATAGTATGTCGTACTCATTATAATCAAAGAGATGGCTATAATTAGAACTGTGACTAAAGGTAATTTGATTTTGATAAGCATATATTTCCCTCCACCATGTGTCATGAGCTATAGTGACATTAATACCCAAAATTAATATGTAAATTCAAAATCACCTTGTAAAAAAAA
>NZ_JBVBZF010000263.1:0-4905 GCF_057447755.1 Fusibacter sp.
GGAGTTGAATTAGCTGAAAAAAACAAACTGCCAGAAGAAATCCTTCAAATTATTAGAGAGCATCATGGAACGTCACTCATTAAGTATTTTTATCATCAAGAAAAGACCAAGAACAATGCCGTTGATATCACCAAGTTCTTGTATTATGGGCCAAAGCCCGTTCGCAAGGAAGCCGTTGTTGTTATGCTTGCAGATTCGGTAGAAGCAGCCGTTAGAACGCTTGAGAATCCCACAAAGGATGCAATTGGAGATCTGGTAGATAAAATCGTTGGTCAAAAGATAAATGAAGATCAATTAAGCAATTCCAACATTACACTTAAAGAAATTGAGCAAATAAAAAGGTCTTTTGTAAAAGTTCTAGGTGGTATATTCCATGAGCGTATTGTCTATCCAGAAATTGATATGACAAACATATCCAAAGAGTCTTTTAATGAAAATCTCTCAAATGACAGTGAGGATCTTGAAAATGACAAAAAAGAAGAAAATTGATATTGAACTGACAAATGAAACAGATGAGGTTTTGGTATCTACTTTAAACGAGCAGATATTAAAAGCCATTGATACAGTACTCGAGCATGAAAAAATTGAAGTCGATGGTGAAATCAGCATCCTTTTCGTGGATAATGAACGCATTAAGGCCCTAAATTCTGAATTTAGAAATAAGGATGTTGAAACAGACGTTTTATCTTTTCCCCAATATGAGTCCATCAAGGACAAGGGTATAGATGAGCCCTATATATATTTGGGTGATATTGTCATTTCACTTGAAAAGGCAAGGGAACAGGCTGAAAGTTTCGGCCATACCTTTGAACGTGAAATTCTCTATCTGGTGGTTCATAGCGTTTTACACCTTTTGGGCTATGATCATATGGAAGAGGAAGAGAAAGATGAAATGAGGGCAAGGGAAAAAGAAATCTTTAGAAAAATTGCCGTTTTCAAATCATAAAATAAAATATCGGAGGCAAAAATGCAGAAAAAAACGAGGTATATTCTATTTGTAATTCTTCTTTTGATTTTAGGTGGTTGTCAAAACAAGGCAGCTGTTGAAGTGGATACAACACCTGTTCCAATTGTCGTCCCTGAATCTACTGAACCTAAAGAAGTGGATTCAGAAGTGTCAACTGAGGTTGTTGAAGATGAATCAAATGAGACTTTAGATACGACTGGAATGGTGATCAATAAACTTACTGGCCTTTATATAAAGGAAGAAGATAAAGACAACAGACCCATCGTCGTAATGCTAGACAATCAATTTTCTGCAAGGCCACAAGCTGCCATCGAACAAGCTGACATTATGTATGAGTTTTTAGCAGAGGGTAGGATTACTCGGTATATGGCCGTTTTCTACAGCCAACGCCCTGAACACATAGGTCCTGTGAGAAGTGCAAGACCCTACTTTTTATTAAAAGCACTTGAATACGATCCTTTTTATGTACACGTTGGTGGCTCTATGGATGCACTTGCAAAGATCAAGTCCTATAAGATGGCTGATATCGATGGTCTTTCAAGTGGTGCCTTTTGGCGAGAAAGCCACAAGAAAATTCCCCACAACATGTACACTTCATCTGAAGTACTCTTAAAAGACGCTGCGTCAAAGAAATATAGATCTCAACCTGACTTTGAATTTTTATCCTTCTACACTGAATTTACAGTGCCAGAAGGTGAAGATGCCACAAGTATAAAATGCGTTTACAAAGAACCAACCAAAACGGACAAGGTTGGCTATACCACTTCGTATAAATATAACAATGAAGATCATCTCTATTATAGATATACTAATAATGGACCCCATAAAGATGAAAACTCAGATGTCCAGTTAACATCGACTAATGTAATTGTACAGTATGCAAAAACAAAGGTTTTGGATTCTGAAGGAAGACTCCAGGTAGATTTAGTAGGATCAGGTAATGGTGACTTTTATACAGCAGGTAAGACTTTTCCAATTAAATGGGAAAAGAAGGATGCCAGCTCACTGACAAGGTTCTATACACTTGATGACAAGGAAATTTTATTAAATCCAGGTGTTACATGGTTTCAAATTATGGAAACGGGTACTAAGGCTATAAGTGGTATAGACAATTAAAGAGGTGAAGACATGGATTATAAAGAATTAGTTGAACGCGCTTATGAGGCAATGGAAAAAGCTTACGTGCCTTACTCAAAATTCAAGGTAGGGGCAGCTTTATTAACGACAACCGGAGAAGTTTTTACAGGGTGTAATGTGGAAATTGCATCTTTTGGCGCTACCAACTGTGCAGAACGTACAGCCATATTTAAAGCGATTTCAGAGGGCTATAAAGATTACAAGGCCATAGCAGTGGTCTCGTCTAGTAAGGATTTTACATATCCTTGTGGAATATGCAGACAAGTCATTGTTGAATTTGGAAAAGATATTGACATCATAGTGGCAAAAGATTATGATTATGAAGTCTATAAAATTGATGACCTATTGCCTAAGTCTTTTACAGGTATAGACATCAAGTAAACTGGTATAAATAACGGAGGTATGCATGTCCTTTAAATCAGGTTTTGTCACCATCATAGGAAGACCCAATGTCGGTAAATCGACCCTATTGAATAATGTGATTGGTGAAAAAATCGCAATTATGTCTGATAAACCTCAGACAACACGTCATAAAATAACGGCAATGTACACAGATGATGAAGTTCAAATTATTTTTGTGGACACACCAGGTATCCATCGTCCTAAGAGCAAGTTAGGTGACTTTATGGTCAACAGTGCAAAAGGTGCCATTGCAAATGTGGATGTTGTAATACTTATGGTCGATAATTCACTAAAAATTGGTCCTGGAGACCAGTATTTGTTGGATTTTATCACTGAAGCTAAAGCAGAAGTTATTTTAGTGATCAACAAAGTGGACTTGCTTAAACCAGAGGAATTCAAGGCAATATACGAAACTTATTCTAAATTTGATTTTATAAAGAAAATAATTGGCCTTTCAGCGATTAATGCGAAGGGGGTCAAAGAACTTGTTGAAGCGATTAAAGAAGAATTGCCAGAAGGTCCACCCTTGTATCCTAAGGATTTCTTAACCGATCAAACAGAAAGAACCATTGTTTCTGAGATTATCAGGGAGAAGGTATTAAGATACATCGATGATGAAATTCCTCACGGTGTAGCGGTTGAAGTTCAAAGTATGAAGTTCAGACAAGATAAGCCCATCTGTGACATCGAAGCAGATATCATCTGCGAAAAAAAATCACATAAAGGGATTATCATTGGCAAGGAAGGCCGTAAGCTCAAGGGCATCGGCAAAAGTGCAAGACAAGACATTGAAGTTTTACTTGATATGAAGGTCAACCTACAACTCTGGGTTAAGGTGAGAGAAGGTTGGCGAGACAATCAAGGCATATTAAAAAATTTGGGTTATAAGGAATAATATTTGTAACCATGAATAAAGCAATTTAAGGTAAGTTGAATAAACTTACCTTATCTTGCGTTAGAAATATAAAAATGCGATCAAATAGGAGGTGCGTATGGGACTTTTAATGTTTTACGAATACCTAGATAAAATTGAACAACTATTAGAACAGAAAAAGGATATAGAATTACACAATTACCTGGAGAACATGCACGCCGCCGATATCGCAGAAGTCCTAGAGAATCTTGAAGTTGATGATCAAACGCAGGTATTTGGTCTTTTATCGGATGAAAAGGCAACAGAAGTACTTGAACAAATCAACTCCGAGGATTTCAGTAGTTTAATTAAAGCCTTGACCTATGAAAAAAAGGTCACTTTACTTGACCTCATGAGCCAGGATGATATTGTTGATAAACTGATTGAACTGCCTGAAAGCAGACAAAAGGAAATCATCGCTTTCCTAGATTATGAAGATGCAGAAGATGTAAAGGAACTCCTTATCTATGAAGAGGATACCGCTGGTGGTATCATGACTAAGGACTTCGTTTCCATTAAAAAAGATTACTCTATATACTATGCAATCGAAACACTGAGAGCAATTGCCCCTGACGCAGAGACCATTTACTATATTTATGTCACAGATGATTTAGATCGACTCGTGGGTGTTATTTCTCTCAGACAATTGATCATATCACCACCTAATAAAGCGGTTGATTCCATTATGAATGAAAACCTCATTACGGTTAATATTCATGATGACCAGGAAGCTGTTGCGAAAATAGTAACAAAGTACGGCTTACTAGCTGTTCCAGTTGTGGATGATAACAACGTCATGCTGGGAATTATCACAGTAGACGATATCCTAGATGTCATTGAAGAAGAGGCAACAGAGGATATCTTCAGATTTGCAGGTACAAACGAAGATGAAATCTATGAAAATGACGATACACTCTTTGAGCGTGTTAAGAATTCTGTAACCTCTAGACTGCCTTGGCTCATTATCACTATTTTCGGTGGTCTTCTTTCAGCGACCGTCTTGACCTCGTTTCAAACCACCATCAGTGCAAATGCGACTCTAGCATTATTTATGCCTTTGCTTGCAGGTATGGGGGGGAATGTTGGTACCCAGTCATCAACGATTACTGTTAGAAATATTGCGACGCATGCCATTGAAGGGATTGGGATCTTTAAAACCCTGATACATGAAATCTCAGTTGGCATCTTTGTAGGGATTGTCTGTTCGCTTCTGGTGGCCACTGCTGCTTACTTTATGCAAGCGGAGTACCATATTGCCATTATCGTGGGCATCGCCATGTGGGCGAATATGACCACTGCTGCTGCAATTGGTACACTTGTACCATTGGTTTTCAAGAAACTGGGCATTGATCCTGCAGTTGCATCTGCACCCTTTATTACAACGACGATTGACTTAACAGGTTTGACCATTTACTTCTCATTAGCAACGATTATGATGGCAAATCTTCCAAAATAAATTAAAGGGATGGTGATTCATGTTTTTAGA
>NZ_JBVBZF010000264.1:0-4890 GCF_057447755.1 Fusibacter sp.
CCGAGAAATCTTACTGACGCTCAACTGAAGGCAATTATGGAAACTGGGGGTGTCGTGGGCATAAATAGTTATCCAGCCTTTGTGGGTAAAGGCAGAAACCTAGAAGATCTAGTCAACCAAGTGGATTATTTGGTGGCGAAGATTGGCGTTGACCATGTGGGGTGCGGTTTTGACTTTTGTGACTATTTGGATTGGGAAAGAGAAGATAAGGGTTCTTCAATGGATGTGCTTGAAGGTTTGGAGGGGACTGTAAAGGTACCAACACTTTTTTCTGGCTTAAAGGCAATCGGTTATTCAGACGAGGCCCTGTCGAAAATTGCCCATGGCAACTTCGAAAGACTTCTAAAGACGGTCTTATAAATATGCATAAAAAAAAGACTTGTCATGCAAGTCTATTAGGGGGGAAATGAGATGTGAAAACGGGGGGACGTTTTCAATCTATTGCCTTAATCAATTATTTAAGGTAGTTTCATTTTACTGAATACTTATGACCAAACTATATAGGAAATATGAATAAAATGTTAAATTCACAATGAGATTTTAAGGGTCACCTGAGGCAAAGGTCCTAATTCTCCAAAATTCTTGAAAAAGGGTTGAAAATCAATTGAAATGGGCATAACATAGTAATGCTAAGATTGATAGGAAAGAGGGACAAATGAGCAATCAAAAGGAAGTTGATAAAATTGTGGATGCGCTTAGAAAAAAAGAAGACAATGCCAAGGACATTCATGATAAACAGACCAGTCAAAGTAAAATTGATGAACTGATTAACCAAATCAAAAAGAAAAAATAAAGATTTTTAAAATAGAAGAATAAAGTTGTCAGAATAAAGAAATTTTTATCCAAAATACACAAAAAGGACACATGAGCATGCTAAAATTAGGGTAACCTTTTAAGGCAACCCAAACATAATTTGCTGTGAAGAGACGCCCAAAACTCTTCACTCCCCGATTTGCTAAGCGCCATTTCCCAAGTGGCGCTTTAACCCTTTTTGGAAATCAAATAACAAGTAATCATATTGTAATATTTAAATTTTCATTAATATTAAACAATTCAATGACTATAGCCGATAAATCATAGAGGTTTTTGTAAAATCCTTTTAATGATGATTCGGCTCTTTTATTGTTATAATAAAAGTAAGACAAGTCTAAAGTAAGTGATTATTTTTTGGTACAGTAACTTGAAATTAGCCTTCAAATAAGAGATGTAGATACAAGAATATCGATATTAGAATAGATTTTTAAATAGATATTAAGAGATGGGGTGCTCTATGAAACGGAAATTGGTCTTATTATTAATTATATTGACGATCATGGGAAGCTTACCGATGAATGCAATAGCAAGCTATGCAACCATCGTTGGCTCAAATGCTGATGGGAACAGAGTCGTAACGGATATTAAATATTCGGTAACGCATTCCGGCTTCACGCTTTCATCTGGCTATATTGAGATTCAGGGTACAAACCTTGTGGATGTTAACGTGCTCTTTGAGAAGTCTGGACAGGGTTTCGTTAACATGGGGGAAAGAGTCCTCAACACAGATACCTTTGTTAAGTATAATTTAACCAAGGATGAAGCAGAAACCTTTATCGGAAAAGTCAGAATCGGTGGTCAAACCATTAACTTAAATACGGCGACATTCCCCAATATTCAGGGTTCAAATAAGCAAACCATCAACAAAAATGATCCACAACCCTATACCATCGAATTTTATGGTAACTACCTCGATAGCGTAAACGATGGTGGCAACATAACTGGAATCTACGGGACAGGGATCAGTAGTTCATCCCTCGGAACAGATGATTCAGACAGTGGTCATACTTTAACCCTTACCAATGCCACCAATCCAGGGCGTTTGGGTTACCAAAATATCGTTCTCAGCCAAACTGTGACCAGTGGGGACCCAGTAAATTCAACACCTAATATTGAAATCGAATATTCATATATCAGTGCCTTTAGAATCATTGAAAGTCTTGGACTCAATGATCTTAAGATGTTTCCCAATACTGGGGCTAAGGGTGATGAAGTCTACTTCACAGGCACCAATTTTTCGGATACCCGAAATTATGAAGTCTATTTCTTAAAGGCCCTTGATGGTTCGGATAAATATTCGACTGTCAACAAGGCGACTTTCGTATCTCTAGGGATTGATGTCAACGGCACAGAGGACCGATTGACCGTTAAAGTGCCAGAAGATATCAACTTTGAGCGCCGTAACTACTATGTGGTTCTAACGGATGTACAAAGTGGACAAGTCATCGCAGAACAAGTGGTTTACAGGGATGATCTTCAGACTATTTTAGACGAGTTCACCGTTATTGAAACGGGTTACAAACCGACGATTGAGGCCATCTATCCGGCTAAAGGCCCAGATACGGGTGGTAACGTCCAGATTTCAGGGCGTAACATCATCACACTTAATATACCGGATTTAACATCACCAGGGACTTTTGCATTGCCAACTTCTGAGAGCAATGATGAGGTGCTTGTGATTAACTATGCAAACGGGACTTACAAGGGCAATAACGTTTCGATTGAAAGAAAGATCAATGTAAACATTGCCAAAAAGACTGTTTTTGCAAAGGATACAACAGGAGAATTCCAAGTTTCAAAGGGAATTCCAGATTCAATCATCGTGACGACTGCGATTATTGATGATGCTGAGACAGACCCGCTTAAGGATGTAGTCGTTGAAATCGAGACCACTTTAACCATTACAGATGCTGGTGCTGATTTCGGCAAACAGTATGTATTCAACCAAATCGTAACCAAAGCTAACGGCTTTGAGTTTGAACCGAGTTCATATACACCTGAAATAACAAGTGTATCGCCAACACAAATTCAAATTGAAGATACAGCGACAACTTACTCTAGAGTCAAAAACAACACCTTGTTATCCATCAAGGGTGACAAGTTCTTGGTGGATAGAGTTGTTGACGCAACCGGTAAAATCATCACCCGTAAACCTTCAGTCTTAATCAAAAAGAATGACGACAATACCTTTAACAATCTCTATCAAGTGGGCTTCTTCCCAAATGAAACTTGGGTGAATCCGCTGGATAATAACGTTACCGTTACCGGTATTATCAAATACAAGCAAAGCGAAGGAGACCCAGAGCAGGTACTCCTTGATGGAAACGGGATTGCAGTGCCACTTACCCTTACGGTTATCAATTCCAACGGCAATGTCGTGGATGGCACCAGTACAAATCAGTTGGGTCAAAAAATTCTCATTATGGTACCAAACACCACGCTTATTGGCGATGGTGGTATTAAGCATCTCCAAGTGACGAATCCAACGCGTGATTCTGCATCGTTTGGTAAGTCTAATATACGTTCAGATTTTCTCGAGTTTATCAAGACAGCAGACATTCCTGTAATTGAGAGTGTCAAGCCAAATATTATCACTGTGGAAGGCAATGAAGAGGTCGTCATTACAGGTTCAAACCTTCAAGAGGGCTTGAGATTGTACCTTGATGGTGATGAAATCACAACCTTCACAAGAGATTTGGATACGACAGGTAACAAGATCCTCATCAAGTTCACGGCACCAAAGGGAAGAGAAGGCACGACGCAGCTTCAAATCGTCAACCCAAGTGGTGGTATTGCAGTATCTGACTTCACTTACGTTAAAACCTTTAACAAGGATCCAATCTTTAGCAGCTTCACACCTAAGACCGGTACGTTTGAAACCATGGTGGTGGTTAATGGTGATAACTTCCTCAAGCCAGATCCAACGGCCATCACGGAAACTGGGATTGATGCCTTTAGACTGATTGGAACAAGGATAAAAATCGACGGACGCGAGGTTAATGATTACAATCTCAATGTTTATGGAAACATTGACTATTTGCCTTTCACGGTCCCTAATGAAGATAAATTTATTGATCAAGATGCAGGTAAGGCGGTATTTTCTTCTTTCGCAGAAAATACGAAAGTTTTAAATGCTTCTGACTTAACCGTGGCAACCCTAACAAATGACAGTGAAAAAAATCCTGCAATCTATTGGAATGGTGAGACCTATGCCTTTAAATATTCTGGTGGCACCTACAATGCCTATAATTCATCTGGAACATTAATTGGTCCTGCAACCATTACATTTGATAATAATGACACGACGACGATTGCCATTACAGGTGGCCCTACATTCACCGCTGTGATGGACAACCATATTATTAGAGTTGGGAAAAATACAGAAGGAAAAGATTTTGCCTACTTGTCTGACTATGCCGAAAGTGTTATCCTCACAGACGGTCTTGAACACTATACGCTTTCTTATAATTTTAGCCAACTACCTGTCATTACCAATGGCAAGGATAAAACTTATACCATTACAACAGATGGCCTTGGCAATATCAATGCTGAAGATCAATTTGGCAATAAAAAACCAGTTGTGACAAACAATTCAGGCTTAACGCTTGATGGTGTTCAGCTTGACATGATCACGCCTTATGTAACCAATCCTGTAACGGGTGGTATTGAAGGCAACAGAACTAGAATTCTTTCCAAAAATCAGATTGTGTTTACAGTACCTTATTTGACAACGGGTAAAGGCTATAAGTCACTTGAAGTTATCAATCCGGACACCAAGCTAGATGGGAAATATGATCAAAACGGTTTTTACTATATCGCACAGGCATCTTCAAATCCTGTCATCACGACGATTGAACCCAACAAGGGGTCAGTGGATGGCGGTTTCTATGTGCAGATTTCAGGAAGTGATTTTGAGGACAATGTGAAAGTCTATATTGACTCTGTTGAAGTGCCAAGCTCAGATACCTATGTGGCGCTTGATGGCAGCTGGATTAAAATTAAAATGCCTGCTTCCATAAAGGATTTGAACGGAGATTATGGAGTGGATCAAATGGCCGTTCCTGTGGTGGTTGTCAA
>NZ_JBVBZF010000265.1:0-4852 GCF_057447755.1 Fusibacter sp.
CGATGTTATGGCCGTCAAAAAGGTGAAGGCACATTATGAGGTCAATACGAGTAAGGGGGATTTTACTTGTGAACATGTGATTGTTGCTGCAGGCTTATTCAACAACCCATTTACGCCTGACATCAGTAAAAAGCTGCCAAAAGACATCCATCAAATGCATTCAATCAACTATCACTCTCCCAAGGACTTGATTGAGGGTAACACCTTGGTCGTTGGAAGTGGTCGGTCTGGCGTTCAAATTGCACTTGAAATCAGGCAGCTTCATTCCAGTGAAGTCTACCTTTCTGTGGGTAGTCTAACCCCATTACCAACGATTTATCGAAATATCAATGGTGTTTACTGGTTAAATCGTTTATCTGGTTATCATAAGGGAAAGGCATTTCTGCCCTATAAATTTGAAGATCTTCAAAATGATAATATCATCAACAAAATTAATCAGACCTTGCTCAATTGCCAAAGGGAAGGGGTTCAGATTGTTGGTAGGTTTACAGATGTCAATGAGGGCAAGTTTATATTTGCAGATTCGCTGAAAAACTCCTTGCTGACTGCTCGTCAAAAACTCTATGAAGTTGAGGCCAAGATCGATGCTTTAATCCATGACTACAACCTAGTGGTAGATAAGGCACAGGTTGAATTTGATTTTGAAGAAATCGACCCACATGAACATGATCCCATTTTATCCATACCGATTGAGGATGCCAATATTAAGAATATTATTTGGTGCACAGGGTACAGACCGGATTATGCCTATCTCAGCCTAGATATTTTAGATGACAAGGGGTATCCCGTTTTTGATGAGATGGGTAAAACAGCTGAAAATGTCTATTTTTGTGGTATGGGTCTCTCGGTTGATAAGAAGGAAGCCTCTTCTTTTGGAGTGGGTTTATATGCCGTCAATGAGTCCGCAGAACGTGTGGTTGAACAATTAATCCTAAATTTAAAGAAATAGGGGGGGAACGTTTTGAGCATTGCTAAATCATCTTTAAGGAAAGAAAGTCTTGAAAAGGTAAATGGACAGGTTATTTATGGAAATGATATCATATCACCTCAAATGCTTCATGCTGCGGTTAAAGTAAGTCCTCATGCGTATGCTAAAATCGAAAAGATCCATATAGAAACAGCCCAAAATTCTGTCGGGGTAAAGGCAATCCTGATTGGGGATGACTTCAATACGAATTTGGGGCTTTATTTATGCGATAAACCACCTATTGCAAAGGGTTATGTTAAACATCACGGTGAAGTGGTGGCACTTGTAGTTGCTGATACCTATGAAAACGCTTCTAGGGCTAGGGATTTGATCAAAGTGGACTATGAGGTTTTAAAGCCAATCCTATCACCCATGGAAGCACTTTCTGAAGGCGCGCCTTTGATCCATCCAGACATGTCTACTTATAGTCATATTTCCCCGATTCATCCTGAACCGGGAACCAATATCGCCAATCGAACTAAAATTCGCAAGGGCGATATAGACCATGGCTTTAAACAATCCACCCATATTGCTGAAGTTACCGTGGAAATTCCACCCGGTGACCATGTGGCCATGGAACCAAGAGTAGCAATTGCAGAAATAAGGAAAAACGGGGAAGTGTATATTGTTTCTTCTACCCAGGCACCTTTTGTGGTGAAGGGGCTTATGAGTACCTTCTTTGATATCCCTCCAGGTAAGTTAGTGGTAAAAGCGCCAATGCTTGGAGGCGGGTTTGGTGGTAAGGCTGGTATTCAGCTCGAGGGCCTGGCTTATCTTGCATCCCTTAAAGTAGGCGGGAGACCGGTTAAACTCGTCAACTCACGTGAGGAGGATTTGTTGACCTCACCTGGACATATTGGCTTAGAGGCAAGGGTCAGAATTGGTGTGGATGCCCAATATAAGATACAGGCAATGGCACTTGATTATCACTTCAACAGTGGTGCTTATGCTGATTATGCGGTGAATATTTCAAGGGCAGCAGCGATTTCATGTACAGGACCTTATTATGTGCCAAACATCAGGTGCGATTCACTTTGTGTTTACACCAATATGCCTTTTGCAACAGCATATAGGGGGTTTGGACATATAGAAATGGCTTTTGCCATAGAACGGGCAATCGATGAACTTGCAAAAGAGATAAATGTGGACCCATATGAAATCAGAAGACTCAACGGGGTTAAAAAAGGTGATACGACACCGGTGCAGAGCCTACTTGCTGAAAGTACTGGCGACATTGCAGCGTGTTTTGATAAGGTTAATGAAGTGCTTGGTGGTGACATTGACAAGGTGGTGCGCGTTGATCAGCACTTGATAAGGGCAAAGGCCATTACAGGACTATGGAAAGCGCCTGCCATGCCTACCAACACAGATGCCGGTGCTATATTAACCTTTAACAGTGACGGTAGCTGTAACCTTAATACAGGTGTGGTTGAAATTGGACAGGGCACAAAAACAGGGCTCGCTCAAATTGCGTCAGAAATGTTGGGCTTACCACTTGAAAAAGTTCACGTTCAAATGGAAGTGGATACACGAATTTCACCAAGCGATTGGGCAACGGCTGCGAGTAGGGGCTTGTTCATGGCAGGCAATGCAGTTGTAGAAGCCTGTGAAGATGCCATGGTACAAATTAAGGAAATCGCGTCTCAAGTCCTTAGAGTGCCACCGCATGAGTTGGTCATAAAAAATGAGCGTGTCTATCTTGAAGAGGATACAGAGTGTGGTTTAGCGCTTTCGCAAGTGGTTCTGGGCTATGTATATCCAAATGGCAATGCCATCTATGGACAAGTCATCGGTCGAGGACGCTATATTGCAAGGCACTTAACGGATATTGATGAAGCCACTGGTGAAGGACACCCTGATCTTGAGTGGACCCTAGGTGCAGAAGGGGTGGAAATCGAGCTTGATAAAAGAACAGGAAGATATAAAATCCTTAAATCCGTATGCTGTATAGATGTTGGTAAAGTTATAAATCCCCAGATTGCCAGGGGACAAATTGTTGGTGGCATGGCCATGGGAATTGGTTATACCACTATGGAGGGCTTCTCTTTTAATGACAGGGGACAAGTCCAAAATAGTGCCCTTAGGGATTATAAAATCATGAGAATAGATGATGCACCTGAATATGAGGTGTATTTTATAGAAACGCCACAGCTAGACGGTCCATTTGGGGCAAGGGGACTAGGTGAACAATCCGTCATCGGTATGCCGGGAGCGGTCAGCAATGCCTTGTCAAGAGCCATTGGCACGAGTATGAATCAAATCCCTATTACACCTGAAAAGCTGTTAAATTCAATTAAGGCTAAAGCTCAAGGGGAGGTGTCTCATGAACTCTAATCCATTTACTTATTACAAACCAGATTCTAAAGAAGAATTGGTTCACTTAATTGACGAACTGGTTGATCTCAAGATAGCCTATGCACTATACGCAGGGGGCACGGAACTTGTGACCATGTTTAGACAGGGAAAAGGTCTTGTGGATGCCGTAATTGACTTAAAGGGCATCTCTGAACTGACCAAAGTCACTAAATCAGAGAATTCAGTTGTCATCGGTGCAGCCGTTCCGCTTAATGAAGTGATTGAATCTGTTGATAACGCAACAATACAAGAGGCATTAAGGGCCATTGCAGATCATACAGTTCGAAACAAACTTACTATTGGTGGTAATATATGTGGGCGCTTACCTTATAGGGAGGCGATTTTACCCATGCTTTGCAGGGATGCTGAAGTGACGATACTTGAAAAGGGAAACCTAGTAGCATACCCGATTGATAAGATCTTTGACAAACGCTTAAAGCTAAGTCCAAATGCTGTGCTTTGGACGATAAAGATAAACACTCAGGATATGGTATATGAAAAAAGCCAAAGGTATTCAGCAACTACTGAGATCGACTATCCGATTGTACATCAGTATGTGGCAATTGATGAAGAAAAAGTGAAAATCGCTTTATCTGGTTATTCCAGTTTTCCAATTTCTTCGAGTTTTGATTTTAACAAGCTCAAAGCATCTGGTGAGAGACTTGCCTTTCTCATGACACCATTCGTCGAACATGCCAAATCTGATGACCGCAGTTCAGCTGATTACAGACTTTCACTTTTAAAGGTTTGCATGGAAGATGTTCTGGAAGAATTGTCGGTTAAGATGGGCCTAAATGACGGGGAGGGACAAAATGATTAAATATCAGGGATTAATTGAAATTGATCTAATGGTCAATGGTAGTCTAGAACGCGTTAGCCTTTATCCGCATGAAACCTTACTAAATGTCCTCAGAGAAAAAATTGGATTGACTGGCAGTAAGAAGGGGTGTGAGAATGGGGACTGTGGTGCCTGCACGGTACTGCTTGATGGTCTTCCTGTGAAATCCTGTATGGTCTTAGCAGTGGAAGTGGGTCAAAAGGCTATTACCACAATAGAGGGACTTGAGGATACGGTGATTCAAAATACATTTATTGAGGAAACTGGCTTTCAGTGCGGTTTTTGTACAGCCGGCTTCATCGTCAACAGTTTTGCACTTCTAAATTCAAAACCTCAAGCTGATGAGGCAGAAAAGAGAACTTGGTTAAAGTCCAATTTATGTAGATGCACAGGCTATGAAGGCATCATAAATGCCGTGAATAAAGCTCAAGAAAAAATTGCTCAAAAATAAAGTGATGAAAGGCGAGCATTAATCATGGAGGAATAGCGTCAATCTTGAAGGGCTATCGTCAATCGTGGAGGACTAGACTTGGTTTGTCGCTTATTTGTACGACATTTAAAACAGCTGTTTCAGAAGAAAGGGATCTTTCACTAAAACAGCTGTTTTTATCTATTTAGAGGGTCTATAAAGTGCTAACTTGAACTTAAATAGCCCCCTTGTCTTTAAGGGCAGCAATTTCTTTATCGGTCAA
>NZ_JBVBZF010000266.1:0-4826 GCF_057447755.1 Fusibacter sp.
GGCGGCCATTTTTCGGCAAGGTTGACAGCACCCCTTGTTTTTGCAGGTGCAATAGCGGAACAGTTGCTATCAGATCAAAATATCAAAATTCTTTCTCAAGTGGAATCTGTTGGGACTGTAAAGGGAGAGAGTCTCTCAAATTATTTGAATCTAGAATCTCTTATTGATAAATTTGATTCGTCTTCACTACTCATTCAACCCGAAATTGAATCGTCTGTACTAGAAGAAGTGGAAAAAGCTAGGCTTTCGCTTGATTCAGTGGGAGGGGTCGTGGAGACACTTGTACTTGGTATGCCAGTAGGTGTCGGAAATCCAATTTTCGATACCATAGAAAGTGAACTTTCATATGGCTTATTTGCCATACCGGCAGTAAAGGGCGTCAGCTTTGGCTCTGGCTTTGACCTTGCAAAAATGAGGGGGTCTGATGCAAATGATGCCTTTATAATGGATGAAGGTAAAGTTAGAACAAGAACAAATCACAATGGCGGTATCAATGGTGGCATCAGTAATGGCATGCCAATTTGGTTCAGGTGTGCCTTTAAACCGACACCATCTATTGCCAGACAACAAGATACGGTTAATTTAGATACTTTTAAAGAAGAAAAAATTGAAATTGTTGGACGTCACGACCCATGTGTAGCCCTTAGAGGCGCAATTGTCGTTAAAGCGGTCACTGCAATTAAGATTTATGACCTTATCAGAAAGGAGATGTCGAATGGCTAAAATTGCATTACAAGGCATTGAAGGTTCATATAGCTATGAAGCAATGCTCCAGTTATATGGTCAAAAGCCTTATGTGTGTTATGATACCTTTGAGGCCGTGTTTGATTCAGTGGAGTCTGGTATATGTCAGCTTGGCATTTTGCCGATAGAAAACTCTTCAACGGGCAGTATTTCTGCTGTATACGATCTGCTTAATAAGTATGATGTACAGATTGTTGCTGAAACAACGCTTAGAATTACCCATAATCTCATGGCGACTGAACCCATCTCGCCAAATGATGTGGAGGTTGTTTATTCTCACCAGCAGGGCTTTGATCAATGTCAAAACTTTTTTAAAAAATACGATAAAATGCACTGTATCCCTTTTAAGAACACAGCACTTAGTGCTCAAAAGGTTTCTAAGGAAAAAAAGTGCAACCAAGCAGCTGTGGCGAGTAAACTTGCAGCCAAGCAGTTTGGACTTTATATTATTGAAGAAAACATAAATGACCAAGTAAATAATTTTACAAGATTCATATTGATCAGTAAGGACGCTGTGAAAAGTGAAAGTGCAAATAAGGTATCTTTTCAATCAGTGGTGAGCCATACACCAGGTTCACTATATAAGATGTTGAGCTGTTTTGAGACTGAGCATATCAACTTGATGAAAATTGAGTCTAGACCCATTCGAAATAAGCCGTGGGAATATACATTCTATATTGATTTTGAAGGTAATATTGAGGACGAAGCCACACAAAAGGCCCTCGACCATATTAAGCATTACTCAAAGGCCTTTAAGCTTCTTGGAAATTACAAAATGGGTGAGGTTTTATGACATACTATGGATTACTAGGAAAGGGAATCACTTATAGTTTATCACCAAAGATCCACAGGGTCGTTTATGAACACTACAAGTTAAACTGTGATTATAAGCTGGTCGATGGTGATTTAGAAGAAAAACTCGATGCGCTAAGGGCCTTAGAAGGCTTTAATGTCACCATCCCTTATAAACAGGATATTATACCCTATCTTGAAGAAATGGACAGTGCTTCGAAAAAAATTGGCGCAGTGAACACAGTAGTGAAGCGAGATGGAAAATGGTTTGGCTATAATACAGATTACCATGGCTTTAAGGAAACAGTCCTATCAATTATAAAGGAAGTCCCGGTCCGTGCAATTATCCTTGGAACAGGTGGTTCTGCCCTGGCGGTTTATCACGTCTTAAAGGATATAGGCGTTGCGACTGTAAATGTGGTGTCAAGAAATCCAGACACTATTTTCGAATCTGAAAAGTGTTTAACCTATGAAATGATTGAAAACAGTGGTTTGCAGAGTGGTCTGTTGGTCAACTGTACACCTGTAGGTCGAGATGGGAAGTCTCCAGTGAGTGATGAACTCATCGCAAGACAAGGTAGTGTGATTGATCTCATCTACAATCCAGAGATGACCCCCTTGCTTAAGAAGGCTGCAGACTTTGGAAAACCTTATGCTAATGGTCTCATGATGTTGATTGTTCAGGCCCTTTATGCAGATCAACTATGGTTTCCTCAGATTGAAGTTGATATTCAAGCCTTGTATCATAAAATTAAATCACAAGTGGACTAAATGTTCATTCTTTGTACAAAAAACTGTACAGAGAATGAACATTTTTTTTGACCTGTCAATGGTGAAATCCTCAGACCACTTGCAATTGCACAATATAAATTTGGCATTGTATTTGCAAATAATATAAGTACATTGCATTAAGGAGGGGAAGAATGACATTATTTTTTCAAAATATCGTAGGGGGTATGCAATCCGCCAGTATGTATGGACTTGCGGCTTTAGGTTTAGTATTGATCTACAAAACAACAGGTGTCATCAACTTTGCACAAGGTGAGCTGGGCATGTTCCATGCCTTCGTGGCTGCGGCATTATTGGCATCAGGTGTTCCAGTTGGACTTGCAGTACTCGTAACATTGTTAGTTGCAGGAGGTGTGGGCTTTTTAATTGAATGGGGCATTATGAGACATGCTGTCAAAATTGACCCCCTTGGGAAAATGATCATGACCATGGGACTTGTTATGGTAGCCCAAGGCTTAGCGCCAATGCTGTTTGGAAACAATCCTCTTTATTTTCCTAAGTTACTTCAGGGGGATCCAATAACCATTCTTGGCATATCAATCTTGCCAAATACTATTTTAATTATTTTCATAACTTTGGCCATTATGGGGATACTCTTCTATATATTGCAGAAAACGCGTTGGGGACTTGCCATTAGAGTAACTGCAGAAAACGTAAACACTGCCAGACTTATGGGGATTCCAACACAGCAAGTTTCACTTGTCATCTGGATTATGGGTACAGTATTGGGAGCCCTGGCGGCTATAATGGTTGCACCACTGACTACAGTCAATGTGAGCATGATGGCAGACATCCATTTAAAAGCATTTATTTCTGCAGTTTTAGGTGGGTTTGCAACATTTTATGGACCTGTTATTGGCGCATTCATCATTGGTATGCTCAACAATATTATTGGCTTTTACATCTCCTCAAAATGGGCAACTGCAATTTTATATGTTTTTATACTTTGCGTGTTAATCCTCAAGCCAACAGGTCTGTTTGGTAAAAAATACATTAAGAAAGTGTAGGTGTCAGTGTGCAATTATTAGAAAGAAAACCTTTTCAATACATTTTGTTTGGCGTTATTGCTATATTGCTACCACTTGCAATAAACGCTAAGGGGTCAACATATACCTTACTGGCATCCATAGGCATTATTGCGATAGCCGCGTTAGGCTTTAACATATTGTTGGGCTATTCAGGTCAAATATCACTTGGACATGGTGCTTTTATGGGCATGGGCGCATACGTCTCAGCCTATATCGTCGCAAAGATGGATTTGCCCTTTGTTTTAGGGATCGCCTTGGCGGCAATTTTACCACTTCTTGTGGGCTTTGTACTTGGTCTTATTGCCCTTCGTCTTGAAGGTCATTATTTGGCCATTGCAACACTCGGTTTTGCTGTGGTTATCGAAGAAATTTTCGCAGAGTTCTCAGAGTTCACTGGTGGTTGGTCTGGTACAAAAGCGGGATTTCCTGTGATCTTTGGCTATAAGTTCAGCAAAGAGACCGTGTACGTTTTAGTGATTTTCGTCTTGGTAGTGCTCATGATTGCCACATACAATTTCATGAAATCAGCCACAGGAAGAGCACTTGTGGCAATGAAAAAGAGTGAACATGCAGCCCAAGCAATGGGTGTCAGCTTGTTTAAATATAAACTTTTGGCATTTTCTTTGAGTACCATGTATGCCGGTATTGCAGGCAGTCTTTACATTCACTTTTTCAGATTTTGCGAACCCAAACTTTGGGGCATAGGACTCTCGCTTGATTTACTTGCCAGTGTTGTAATTGGAGGACTTGGCACTATAGGCGGTGCAGTTGTGGGCGTGGCCTTCTTAAAGCTTTTGCCGACATTTCTACAGGGCCTGCCAATTCTAGGTGATATTGACGGTCTATCATTTGTTTTAACAGGTGTCAGCATCATTATATTTATAATGTTCTATCCCAAAGGGCTCATAAATATTCCGAATGATATTTATGCCCTGATTAAAAAGAAAAGCAATGTAGGAGGTAAGGATGGCATCCGTGTTGAAGATTGATCACTTATCCATTAGCTTTGGTGGTCTAAAGGCAGTCGATGATCTTAGCTTTGAGATTGGCGATAAAATGATTTATGGTCTAATTGGACCAAATGGCGCTGGAAAGACGACGGTTTTTAACTGCATTACCAAGTTCTATACACCAGATCAAGGCACAGTGAAATTTAGAACAATAGAGGACAAAGAGGTTGAACTGATGGACTATAAGGTTCATGAAATTGTGGGACTCGGATTAGTGAGAACCTTTCAAAACGTAGAACTCATAAAAGATCTGTCCATTATAGATAATTTGCTCATTGGGGCGCATTCACAGTTTAAATCCACCGTTCTTGAACAAGCATTTATGCTAAAACGTGCGCGGACTGAAGAAAAGCGAATCCGGGAGAAAGCCATGAGGATTCTAGAGGATTTGAACCTTGAGGATAAAGCAGATGAAATCGCGGGCTCTCAGCCCTATGGCGTTTTAAAAAATTTAGAGCTGGCA
>NZ_JBVBZF010000267.1:0-4823 GCF_057447755.1 Fusibacter sp.
AAGAAACGCACATGTGATGCGTTTTATTATCTTAAATATTATGCAATGATCCCCTTGTCTGCACTTAAATGTTCAAACTGCTAGAGCAAGTGTTTCTTAACAGCCTTCATGTCATTAATACTTAAATCACCAAACCAATCGGTCAAATCCAACATAAAAGTTTTATGATGTTCAATTGCCTTTGAAAAAACCTGAAAATAATCTAAGATCAATGCATCATCCAAGCCCTTGTTGGCAATGGCAAGGCCTAACAATTGACGTTTCATCAACTGATAACGGCAGAGCATTAAAAGATATGCATCAAATAACCATTCGGCCTCAGTGAACGGAAACATGGCTTTAAACATGTGGTTCACAAAGTAATTCTCAAAAATATATTGTCTGAACTCAAAGTAAGGATCGTAGTATTTTTCTTTCAATGAAATTAAGTGTGGTTCTGAAGCCTTTAATTCAGCCTCTGACCTATGATAATGATTTAAAAATCGCTCAGAGACAATTGTCGCTTCTGGTGCTAAGATTTCTAAAATCTCTTTTGAACGTTTAAACATATTCTTGCTAAAAGGGCTAACGTCGCTTTTAAAAGTTTTGTTTTTTCTGTATTTATTCATCCAGTTTGAGATTTCACTTCTGTTTCTAAGATGGGTCAAGCCAAAAACAAAATGCCCTATCTGCTCAAAGCGCTCATCTAAGCTTAACTCAGCATTTTGCATAATATCGAGACAAATCCATCGGATCTTTTGAAGCTGCTCTGCAGGGGTATCTTTGAAATCATTTAGCCGTGTATTAACATCATAACTTACCATAACAGTTCTGCCATCTTCGTATTCTGACGTACCAAACTGTATGCCATTTGGCTCCATTAATACCATTCTGGCAATTTCGGGACACGAAATTGATGAGGATACTTCATACTTGTCGTCAATCCTATTATAAATTCTAGGATATTGGGCACATACATTGGACAAGTAGGCTTCACCACATTGACCTTGAATTTTGCAGAGTTGATTGGTATCCAAAAATGGACACCTCTTATTGGTTGTCAATGAAACCACAGCGAAATTAACAGCAGTATCATAAACATCTGGATTAATATGAATAAAGTCCTTTATCAAGGTCTCCAGAGGGTTCCCTTTGATTTTTTCATATTTGTAGTAAGTTTGTTCATCGATATCCACATCCCAACCAATACAACAGTTGTCAGTACAAGGTGTTCCAATGCACTTGAAGTTATCCATATAGTCTGGTCTTAAAAGTTTCATTCATCAACCCCCAGTTTTGTTCAAAAATTCAGATGGAATCCAGCCATATTCATGATTGAACTTGATATAAGCATATCTGCCATAGTCAGCAATAAACCTTACATCATCACCTTTTTGGAGATGATGTAACTTAAATATATAGTCTTCACAACAGTAGGTCTTGTCTTCATCTTTTTGAATAAATTCGTTTTTAATCAGTCCCACATCTCCAGTGGATGTCTTTTTACAAAGTGAAAACTCCGGTAAGGCTTCAATCACTTCAATTTGATTGTCATTCCACATGACCTTAAAGGGTTTTCCTTCAAGAACATGAGGTTCAATATTTTCAGCATTATAATACATTACTTCATAAAGGGGTAAATCATCTGAGAAGTATGTTTTATAATCAAAATTAGAACCCTTTTTTTCTATGACCAGTGCGTTCACTTGCCCATGCCATTTAACGCTAAAACCACCATCCAGATTGAAGACCTTCTTGTCAAAATCAAGGATTGGGTTTGCGATTAATTGATGCTCGTAATAGTTTAAAACTGGCCAGTGCCCAACCACCACAATGTGGTCCAGGCCATGTTCAGATTCATAAAAAGCTGGATAAGACAGAATGGCTTTCTTGTCAATTTCAGTAAGTGATTCAATTCCAGCGTGTACAAACACAAAGGGTGGTGCGACAAGGCCCCAAGGTAAGCTGTCTAGAAATGTCAATTCACTTGGATAAGCCTCCATTAACGCCCTTTGTACTTTTTCAGGTGAAAAGGATTCCGTTTTCAAATCTACCAAAAACATTTTTTCATATAAATCACTTATTAGTGAAGGATAAGGTACCTTGTCCAAGTACTGTTTTATCATAGACTGTCTTTCAGGATTTGTAATCATTTGATAGACAAATGACTCGCAATTTCCAGAAATGATATAAGTATTGGGTCTATGCTTTAATAACATAGCCCGATAGAGCATCTCAATGTTCTGGGGTCCCTTTTCAATAAAATCACCCAAAATAATGAGAATATCCTCTGCTTGTAATTTTACTTGATCTAAGAGTTGATCTAAATGGCCTATACCACCATGTATATCACTGATTACAATAATTCTTTCTCTATCCTTTAAATCCAAATGGATTAATTTATCATTCATTTTTTAGCCTCATTTCCACATAATCCAAGTAGATTATAGCATAATTATAAGCGCTAATATAGTCAAGCGCTCAATTTCAAAGGCAAATAACCACCAGTATTATCAAAACCTTGAAAAGCACTGGTGGTTACGGGTTCTTAAGGCCTATTATCCACACATTGTTGCTAACTTCCTCCCACCTTAATAGGAAGACTTTAGGGGGACAATCCGATTGACTTTAAGTCTAGACATATTTTCCTCATATTTCACTTCATCTATCATAAAATAACCATGTCTCATAAACTGAAACTTATCTTCCTTTACCGAATCCTTTAAGCCAACCTCTATAAAGCAATTGCTCAAGATTTTATGCGAGTTGGGATTGATTTTTTCATCCCATGTTAAGTTTTTATCCTTGGCAATTTCATCATCTTCGAAGAGTTTCTCAAACAAATGCACCTCAGCCTTAAGGTTCTCAGTTGCATGAACCCAGTGGATAGTCCCCTTTACTTTTCGACCAGTAAAGCCACTGCCGCTTTTAGTCTCAACATCATAGGTGCATTTAAGCTCAATCGGTCTTCCTTCATCATCTAAAACGACCTCGTTACATCTTATAAAATAAGCCCCTTTTAATCTCACTTCGCCACCCAATGTAAGCCTTTTAAAGCCCTTTTGTGGCGATACCATAAAATCATCTGCTTCAATATAAAGGTGCTTACCAAATGGCACTTTTCTGGTACCAAGTTTATCATTTTCAGAGTTGTTTTCTATGGTAAGCCACTCTATTTTATCATCATCATAATTGGTCAATGTCACTTTCAGTGGATTGAGAACACACATCACACTCGGTACCTTGCATTTCAAATCGTTTCTCAGACAGTGATCCAACATGGATATGTCCACAGTACTTTGATCCTTTGAAACCCCTATGTTGTGAATGAAATCATTTATAGCTTCCTTGGTGTAGCCTTTTCGTCTTAAACCCTTTATGGTAGGCATTCTAGGATCATCCCATCCTGAGACGTACTTGCCGTAAACAAGTTCCCTCAAGTAACGTTTACTGGTAACAACCCCAGTCATGTTCATACGGCCAAATTCCCTCTGTCTTGGCGGTTCTTCAAAACCCAGTGTTTCCAAAACCCAATCATAGAGGGGTCTATGATTACGAAACTCAATAGAGCAAAGTGAGTGTGTCACCCCCTCATACGCATCTTGAAGTGGATGCGCATAATCGTACATAGGATAAATGCACCATTTATCTCCAGTTCTATAATGGTGAGCATGCAGTATTCTATAAATAACGGGATCTCTCATATTCATATTGGGTGATGACATGTCTATTTTTGCCCTTAGGGTCATTTTACCATTGTCATAAATACCAGCCTTCATGGCTTCAAAAAGTCTAAGGTTTTCTTCAATTTCGCGATTCCGATATGGACTGTCTTGACCCGGTTCAGTCAAGGTGCCCCTAGTCTCTCTCAATTCATCTTGATTAAGCTCACATACATAAGCTTTTCCCATTTTGATCAACTTTATCGCACAATCATAAATAAAATCCGAATAATCAGAACCGAAGAATATTCTTTCTTCATCGAGCCAGCCCATCCATTTCATATCTTCAATAATGGCGTTTACATATTCCATATCCTCCTTCAAAGGATTAGTATCGTCAAACCTCAAATTGAATTTACCACCAAATTTTTTTGCTGCGAAATAACTAAAATGAATGGCGTACAAGCTGCCTATGTGCAAGTAACCATTGGGTTCAGGTGGAAATCTCGTACAAATCTCCCTTGAAAACACCCCTTCTTCAATATCCGTTTCAATCATTTTGTGAATATAATTATCCATCTCTCCTTGACCTCCTATGCCAAAAATTAAAAAAACATCCGACCTCAAGATTATTATCTTGAGGACGAATGTTAATCGCGTTGCCACCTCATTTTTATGATTTCTCACAAAATCATACTCGTCAAGTACACCTTACGGGATACTTTAGCTCTGTAACAGGAGCACCTGTCGTAGCATCACTGAACATTCAAGATGATAGCTAATGATCTATAATAAAAATCATGCTTTATGGTTCAGATCCATACGCGGCTCAGAGGCTTGGTTCATTAATTCAATCCCTATCCACTCTCAGCATTTGTGGACTCTCTTTGAAGGATACAATCAACTACTCTTCTCTTCACAGCCTTTAATTTGTCAAATTTAATTGTACTTAGAATAGCATAAGGTCATTTATTCGTCAATATCAACTTGTGCAATGCCTCCTAGGAAAACGTCACCCATCATAAATTGACTTTGATGGATTCTAAAGCCTGATGATAAAAGAGATGCTTCAAAATCCCGATTTAAATGACAGCCATGTGCAATTACCTTCCAAGCAGGGGTTAGAAGATGCATGGCGGTAGATGCCACTGGTGCCTTAGAAATTACATGCTCTATGAAAAT
>NZ_JBVBZF010000268.1:0-4822 GCF_057447755.1 Fusibacter sp.
ATCATATTAAATACCAAATAGGAGGTTCCATGATTTTACTAGAAAAGTACCAAAGAGAGATTCGAACACTAAAAGCGGATGCCGCTGAGCTCGAGGTGTCACTTTGACTTAGTCAGAGTAAAGCTAAGAATTGAAGAACTGGAGTACGAAATGTCTGCGCCAGATTTTTGGTCAGATGCAGAAAAGGCACAGGGCAAATTGAAACTTCAAAAGGCCTTAAAGAACAAAATAGACAAATTTGAAGCACTTTTTAATCAAATTGAAGACCTAGAACTACTTTGTGAAATGGCCATAGCTGAAAATGATGATAGCATGGAAGGCGAAGTTGAGCAAACCTTTATAGCGCTTTCTGCTTTATGTGAAAAAATGACGCTTGAAACCTTATTGACTGGTGAGTTTGATGCCAATAATGCGATATTGTCTATTCATGCAGGTTCTGGTGGTACAGACGCCATGGATTGGGCTGAAATGCTATTGAGGATGTACAAGCGTTATGCGGATAAGAAGAACTATACAGTAAAGGTCTTGGATTTACAAAATGATACTGTTGCCGGTATTAAAAGCGCAACATTATTGATAGAGGGGCTTAATGCCTATGGATTCTTGAAATCAGAAAAAGGTGTTCATAGAATCGTTAGAATATCACCTTTTGACTCTTCTGGTAAAAGACATACTTCATTCACTTCTGTGGATGTCATGCCGGAAATAGATGATACTTATGAAATCGATATAAATCCTGTCGATCTGAAAGTTGACACATATAGGGCCTCAGGTGCGGGTGGTCAGCATGTCAATACAACAGATTCAGCAGTACGAATTACCCATTTGCCAACTGGTGTTGTTGTTCAATGTCAAAATGAAAGATCGCAAACAGCCAATAAAGCAACGGCGATGAAAATGTTGATGGGTAAGCTCATTGAACTTAAGGAACGTGAGAACAAGGAGCGCATTGAAGATTTAGCAGGTGATTATTCTCAAATAACATGGGGCAGTCAAATTAGATCATATGTGTTCCACCCTTACAATATGGTAAAGGATCATCGTACAGGGGCTGAAATGGGAAACATTCAAGCTGTAATGGATGGCGATTTGGATTTGTTTATTGATACTTATCTCAAGGGGCATTCAATTGGATCACAAATAAATGGAGAAGAGGCGTAATTATGGAATTAATCATTAATCAATTGGCGAAAGAACTCAATCTATCCATCAAGCAAGTGGAAGCAACAGTATCATTAATAGATGAAGGTAATACGATTCCCTTTATCGCGAGATATAGAAAAGAAGCCACAGGCGGCATAAGTGATGAGGTTTTAAGGGATTTTGATGACCGTCTAAAGTATTTAAGAAACTTAGAAACGAGAAAAGCCGAAGTTATTAACAGCATAGAGGAACAAGGCAAAATGACAGATGAGCTGAAGGCGGCCATCACCAAAGCTACAGTTCTTCAAAAGGTAGAGGACCTATATAGACCTTATAAGCAAAAGAAGAGTACCCGTGCCTCAAAAGCAATGGAAAGAGGGCTTGAGCCACTTGCACTCATTATTTTAGACCAGCAATTTGTCGTTGGGGATTTTGAGGCGGAAGCTGCGAAGTTTGTTAATGAAGAGATGGAAGTCAACAGTGTAGAAGATGCTATACAAGGGGCTATGGACATCATTGCAGAGCGTATTTCGGATGATCCTGATCACAGAGAGTATATTAGAAACCTTAACCTAAATCATGGCTTGTTAACGGTTGTGGCACAAAATGACAAGGAAGAATCAGTTTATGAAATGTACTATGATTACTCAGAAGGGGTTTCAAAAATAGCCAATCACAGAGTCTTGGCCATCAATCGTGGTGAGAAAGAGAAAATGCTTAAGGTAAAGCTTCAAAGTCCTGATGATCAAATTGTGGCCTACCTTATCAAGGAAACGGTTACTAACGAAAAAGCAATCACAATGCCATATTTGATCAATGCAATTGAGGATGGCTATAAGCGATTGATCTCGCCTTCCATAGAAAGAGAAATCAGAAATATCCTCACTGAAAAAGCAGAGGAAGAGGCCATTAAGGTCTTTGGAAAAAATACAAAGGCCCTTCTATTGGTACCGCCAGTTAAAGACATGAGAGTTCTTGCAATCGACCCGAGTTTCAGGACGGGTTGCAAATTGGCTGTTTTAGATGAAACTGGTAAATTGCTTGATTATGCGACCATTTACCCAAATGAACCGGTTAATAAGGTAGAAGAAGCCAAAGCTAAGATGAAACAATTGATTAAAAAATACAAACTCAACATTATTCCAATTGGAAACGGAACAGCGTCTAGAGAGACTGAAAAAATCGTTGCAGATATGATCAATGAGCTTGATGAAGAGGTATTCTATGCGATTGTGAGTGAAGCTGGCGCTTCTGTGTATTCAGCATCTAAACTTGCTACAGAGGAATATCCTGATATAGATGTCTCGATCAGAGGTGCGATTTCAATTGGCAGACGTCTTCAAGACCCATTGGCTGAGCTTGTTAAAATTGATCCTAAGAGCATTGGGGTAGGACAATATCAGCATGATGTCAACCAAAAGAGATTAGAAGACCAGCTCAAGAATGTCGTGGAAGACTGTGTAAACAGCGTAGGTGTTGATTTAAATACGGCGACGCCATCACTCTTAAACTATATCTCAGGCATTAGCAATACGCTTGCTAAAAATATCGTTGCTTATCGTGATGAGAACGGCAAGTTCAATGAAAGAAAAGAACTTCTTAAGGTTAAAAGACTTGGTGATAAGGTTTATGAACAATGTGCAGGCTTCCTTAGAATTCCTAAGGGTAAAAATCCCCTAGACAACACAGCGGTTCATCCAGAAACCTATAAAACAACAATGCTACTTTTAGATGAACTCGGATTGACACTAGATGACCTTAAAAAGGGAAGTCTTCATGAAATTGAGGATAGAATTGTTAATCTTGGAGAAATCAAGACAAAAGTCTTAAAGGGTGAGGTGCGCGGTCATGGATTTGAGGCATTAAAAGCCCTTAAGCAAGAGGCAGTTGATCCGCAAAAGGAAAGAATGATGCGATATAGTGACGGCCTCAAGAAATTGTCTCAAAAGCTTGAGATTGGAGAGCTAACACTTATAGACATCATAAACGAACTTAAAAAACCGGGTCGTGACCCTCGTGAAGACATGCCTAAGCCACTTTTTAGAAGTGATGTTTTAAAAATGGAAGATTTAAGACCAGGTATGGTACTCCATGGTACAGTTAGAAATGTCGTTGATTTTGGAGCCTTTGTAGATATTGGTGTTAAACAGGATGGTCTGGTCCATATTTCAGAAATCTGCGATAAGTTTATCAAACATCCAATGCAAGTACTTTCTGTCGGTGATACCGTTAAAGTACAAATTCTAAATGTTGACCACAATAGAGGAAAAATTTCACTTACCATGAAACAAATCAAAGAAGAATAATTACAAGTAAAAATAATGGTTTTGAAATCATTTTTAAAATGCTTCTAAAACGATTTTTAAATGAGGTTTAAGCCTCTGTTTCCAACGCAAAAAAAAATTTATATATGTTTAAAATTTTCCTTCTCTTCTAGATAAAAATGATATAATAAGAGTAGATATTTAGCAAGGCGAAGTAAATAAAACTCAACATTCACAAGGGGGAAAATCATGTTATTTATCAAAAATGCTGAAATTTACACAATGAACGGTCATGTTATCCAAAATGGCAGTATTCTTGTGGAAGCTGGCAAGATTAAAGAAATCGGCAAGGATCTCGTGGCACCACTTGATGCAACTGTAATTGATGCAAGTGGTAAGAAAGTTTTTCCAGGTTTTATAGATGCACATTGCCACATTGGCATGTGGGAAGAGGGGATTGGTTTTGAAGGTGCAGATGGCAACGAAATGACGGATCCGGTGACGCCGCATCTTAGAGCGATTGATGCTCTAAATCCGAGAGATGAAGCTTTTGAAAATGCAATTAAAGGTGGTGTGACAACTGCCGCAACTGGCCCTGGAAGTGGTAATGTCATTGGGGGTACTTTTGCTGTGGTTAAGCTTCATGGGGATCGTATAGATGATATGATTATAAACCCTTGTGTTGCGATGAAATGTGCCTTTGGTGAAAATCCTAAACGCGTTTACGCTGAGAAAAAAATGATGCCGACAACCAGAATGGGAACCGCTGCTAAACTCAGAGAAACACTTGCAAAGGCAATCGAATACAATCAAAAAATTGAATTGGCTGGAGAGGATGCATCAAAACTACCAACTTACGATATGAAACTTGAAGCAATGAGACCTGTTGTAAAAGGTGAGATACCACTCAAGGCACATGCACATAGAGCGGATGATATCTTCACCTCAATTAGAATCGCCAAGGAGTTTGGTGTTAAACTTACACTTGAGCATTGCACAGAGGGTCATTTAATTGCAGACCACCTTGCCAAAGAAGGTTACTTTGCAATTATCGGGCCTTCATTTGGTAACAAATCAAAGTTTGAGCTCAACAATAAAACCTTTGATACACCAAGAGTAATGGTTGAAGCGGGCTGTAAGATTGCAATAATGACAGACAGTCCTGTGATTCCACTTGAATATTTACCAATGTGTGCAGCACTTGCTCACAGATCGGGTCTTGATGAAATGGAAGCGCTTAAATGCATTAGTATTAATGCGGCAGAAGTTTTAGGGATCCAAGACAGGGTTGGTAGTCTTGAAGCTGGAAAAGACG
Organism: Fusibacter sp.; assembly: GCF_057447755.1. NCBI lineage: Bacteria > Bacillati > Bacillota > Clostridia > Eubacteriales > Fusibacteraceae > Fusibacter > Fusibacter sp. Next base: position 4,723 of record NZ_JBVBZF010000268.1, read on the forward strand.
CGGATATCGTCATCTGGGACCGTCATCCATTTGATTTGCAGTCACATGTGGATATGACCATCGTCAATGGTGAAGTTGTCTACAAAAGATAGTGTAAAAA
>NZ_JBVBZF010000269.1:0-4792 GCF_057447755.1 Fusibacter sp.
AAAACAATAATTGGTTATGGCTGTCCTTCAAAACAAGGTTCTCATAAGGTACATGGTTCACCACTTGGTAACGATGGTATTTCTGAAATGAAATCCTTCCTTAACTGGCCATGTGAGAATGCATTTGAAGTACCTGCTGAAGTAACTTCACATATGGATTCACTTACAAAAGAACTTTCTAAATCTGAAACTTCATGGAATGCACTTTTTGAAAACTATAAAAAAGACTTCCCTGAGTTAGCAAGTGAATATGAATTGTGGATGAGTGGTGCAACACCTGATGCGTATTTAGAATCAGAAGAATTCTGGTCATATAATGAAACTACTGCATCAAGAAGTTCATCTGGTAAAGTGCTTAATAACTTAGCAGACAGAATTCCTAACTTGTTTGGTGGCTCTGCAGACTTATCACCATCAAATAATTCAGATATGAAAAAGAGAGAAAGCTTCTTTGCAACAAATTATGCAGGATCTAACTTACACTTTGGTGTTAGAGAGCATGTAATGACGGCTATTTGTAATGGTATCCAGGCACATGGTGGCTTAAAGTCATATGCAGCGACTTTCTTTGTATTCTCAGATTACATGAAGCCTGCAATTCGTCTTGCAGCTTTAATGGGTCTTCCTGTAACTTATATCTTAACACATGATAGTATTGGTGTTGGCGAAGATGGTCCGACACATCAACCAATCGAGCAACTTGCTATGTTGAGATCAATTCCTAACTTAAATGTTATCAGACCAGCTGATGCAAGAGAGGTTAGTGCAGCTTGGTACATGGCGATGAAGAGCACGAAAACGCCAACGGCTTTAATTTTATCTAGACAAAACTTACCAGCACTTGAGGGGTCTTCTAAGGAGGCGCTTAAAGGTGCATATGTGGTTTCTAAAGAAGCTGAGAAGCCAGCGGTAATTTTAATTGCTACTGGTTCTGAGGTGTCATTATGTGTTGAAGCACAAGCATTACTCAAAGCAGAAGGCATCGATGCAAGAGTAGTATCAATGCCTTGCCAAGAAGTATTTGATGCTCAATCTGATGCATATAAAAAAGAAGTACTTGTTAAAGGTGTTCCAAAGCTTGCTGTTGAAGCAGCAACAACATTTGGATGGCATAAATATGCATGCGACGTTATCGGAAGAGATGATTTCGGTTTATCTGCACCTGGTAATGAATTGTTCGAAGCTTTTGGTTTCACAGCTGAGAACATCGTAAAACGTGCAAAAGCATTAATTTCTTAATAAAGCTTTACAGAAGATTATAATTCTATTATAATCTTAGTATCTCAAGACTGGCGGAGTCAGTGGATAACCACGAGGGATTGAGTGTACTTTAAAATTTAGCCGACCGCCTGGGCGCTTACAGCCTAGGTGTGTCGGTTTTTTTATGCGATTATGAGATGATAAAAGCATATATAGAGCTGTGCACCTTGGTAAGTTATATAAAAAAGGAGCGCTAGCAAATGATGACAAATACTAATGTAATGAAAAACAAGAATGCAAAAGAGAATGGAAAATTACTACTTAAAGCAGAACATGACGGCTTCAACACTGGAAAATGGATTAATGAAATTGATGTCAGAGACTTTATTCAGACCAATTTAAAATCCTATGAGGGTGATGAGGCTTTTTTAGTTGGTCCTACCCAGCGAACAATATCAATTTTCGAAAAGGTTGAAGGCCTTTTACAAGAAGAAGCTCAAAATGACGGGGTATTGGACATTGATGTGGACCGCGTTTCGTCACTTTTAAGTTATGAACCTGGTTATATTCAAAAAGATCAAGAAATCATTTTTGGACTCCAAACAGATGAGCCCCTTAAACGTGGTGTAAATCCTTTTGGAGGCATCCGTATGGCAACACAGGCTTGTGAAGCCTATGGAAAGCGTCTTTCCAGTGAAGTGGTTTCACAGTTCGATTATAAGACTACCCACAATGAAGGGGTTTTTAGAGTCTATACAGATGAAATGAAGACCCTAAGGAAAAGTGGTGTTATTACAGGACTTCCAGATGCATATGGACGTGGCAGAATTATAGGTGATTATCGAAGAATCGCACTTTATGGAATCGATCAGCTTATTGCTCAAAAAATCGAGGATAAAATCAACTTGTCAAAGACTGCAATGACCGAAGAAAATATAAGGCAAATTGAAGAACTCTACAAGCAGATTGACTTCCTAAATAAACTTATAGAAATGGCCATGGCTTATGGTGACGATATCAGAAAACCTGCAAAGGACACAAGGGAAGCGGTCCAGTGGATTTACTATGGTTATTTGGCTGCGATTAAAGAACAAAATGGTGCAGCCATGTCTCTTGGTAGAGTGAGCTCCTTTATTGATATCTACGCTGAAAGAGATTTAGAACTTGGTGTTTATGGTGAGGCCCAAATCCAAGAAATAATGGACGACTTTGTGATTAAGCTCAGATTGGCGAGACAGCTCAGAACACCGGATTATAACCAATTGTTTGCAGGAGATCCCCTTTGGATTACTGAGTCGATCGGTGGCATCAATTTAGATGGGAAATCCATGGTGACCAAGAATTCCTTTAGATTTTTACACACCCTTACCAACTTGGGACCTGCCCCAGAGCCTAACATGACGGTTTTATGGTCCGAGCAATTACCAGAAGCCTTTAAAAAATACTGTGCAAAACTCAGCATTTTAACGGATGCCATCCAATATGAAAACGATGATATTATGAGACCTATATATGGGGACGACTACGGAATCGCATGTTGTGTTTCTGCTATGAAAATTGGCAAGGAAATGCAGTTTTTCGGTGCCAGATGCAACCTTGCAAAAACGCTTTTAATGGCCCTCAATGGGGGTTATGATGAAAATAACTTTGAGCTCATTGGTCCAGAGCATCCAGTCATGAATGATGAGATTTTAGACTTTGATAAAGTGTGGGAGAGATTTGATCACTATTTAGATTGGATCTGCGAAAAATACGTTAATACCTTAAATGTCATTCATTTCATGCACGATAAATACGCTTACGAAAAAACGCAAATGGCCCTTCATGATACTCATGTTCATAGATTTATGGCCTTTGGAGTAGCGGGGCTTTCTGTTGTGGCAGATTCCTTATCGGCGATAAAGTTTGCTAAAGTAAAGCCTCTACTTAATGCGAATGGCTTTATAGAGGATTTTATAACAGAAGGTGATTTCCCTTGCTATGGCAATGATGATAACAGAGTGGATGACATTGCTGTTAAACTTACAGAAAGTTTCATAGAAAAGCTTAGAAAGCATCCAACCTATAGAAATGCAACTCATAGCCTTTCGGTATTAACCATTACTTCAAATGTGGTATATGGTAAGAAAACTGGTAACACACCTGATGGTAGAAGAAAGGGTGAGCCTTTTGCACCAGGGGCTAATCCAATGCATAATAGAGATACCAAAGGGGCACTGGCTTCTCTTAACTCTGTTGCCAAAATACCTTTTGACGCTTGTAGAGATGGCATCTCATGTACTTTTTCAATTACACCTTCCTCACTTGGCTGTGATGAAAATGTCCAAAAAGAGAACTTAGTCTCGGTTTTAGATGGTTATTTTGGACAAAAGGCACATCATTTAAACGTAAATGTCCTTGATCAAAGCAAGCTTTTGGATGCCATGGAAAACCCAGAAAAATATCCAAACCTAACAGTGAGAGTTTCAGGATATGCGGTACATTTTCATAGACTTAGCAGAGAGCAACAACTTGAGGTCATCAGTAGAACCTTTCATAGTGTGCTTTAGGGGATTAAATTACCAACGTGATGTTGGGTTAGAACTTTTATTGTTTAGAGAACGTTTCGAGTTTAAGTGAGGTAAAATTGAGGAAGATTAGAATGCTTGATGATAAAGGAAGTCTTGAAAAAGTAAATACAAATATAGATTTAAAAGTATGTTCCAAAAGTGACACTAGGGTAGGCGTAGATTGTGAAACGAATCAGGATGCGAAATCTGAAACGAATCTTGATTTGAAATCTGAAGCGAATCTTGATTTGAAATCTGAAACGAATCTTGGTCTGAAATATGAAGACAATCAGAATCCGAATTCTGAAGAAAAATTGAATATTTTTCATATTGAGACCATGGGAACTCTAGATGGTCCAGGTATTCGCACGGTTGTGTTCCTTAAGGGGTGTCCTTTGAGGTGTCATTACTGTCATAATCCAGAGTCTTGGCAAAATCAAGATGAGAACTTTATGACTCATGATGAAATATTCAATTTGATCCTAAGGATGAAACCCTACTACAAAAATGGCGGCGGTGTCACCTTTTCAGGCGGTGAACCACTGGTTCAATCAAAGCAACTTTTAACTTTATGCATGAAACTCAAGGCAGAGGGGATTCACATTGCCATCGATACATCAGGATGTCTGATGAACTCATCGGTTAAAGCATTGCTCGAGTGGGTGGATTTGGTTCTACTAGATGTAAAGCATACAGATGCGTTAGCATATCATGAGCTCACAGGTGGTCAACTTGAGAACACAATTGGGTTTTTACAACATATTAAGGCTATTAATAAACCCTATTGGATAAGGCAGGTAATAGTCCCCAATTATAACGATGGAGAAGAGAATGTCATGGCACTGGATAAGTTAACTGAGTCAAACCACCGACAAAGACTAGAGCTGTTGGCATTTCAAAATAGTGGTATGGAAAAGTGGGCAATGGATTCTCCCTTTAAAAAGATCGCGTCATTGGACAAACAAATACTTGTAAAATTACAGCAAGTCTCAAAAAAATCTGTTTAAAGCACCTGAAAAGTGGATATCATATTTATAGTCAAA
>NZ_JBVBZF010000270.1:0-4790 GCF_057447755.1 Fusibacter sp.
AAAGGGTGCAAAATATTTATCAATATGATTGAAATGTGCTCTGTGCGCATTTCGATAGACATGTCCAACAACACCTTCCAATGGGGCATAATAAAATTTCATATTTTTCTCCTGTAGATTAAGGTAAATACCTTTATAAGATGAATACCTTTGTAAAATAATGTAAATGGTTCTATTTTATTTTCTTTGTCAATTTATATTACAATGAAAGCCCTAAAAGGACAAGTAATTTGAAGGCAAAAAAACATCTCGCCTTAATCGAACGAGATGTCTTATATATTACGGTCTAATACTATATTTCAAATTGTTTAATAATGTCCTCTAGTTCTTTCGCAAGCAAATTAAGTCTTGCTGTTTGCTCGTTGATTTCAGTCATGCCAGCGAGTTGTTGTTCTGTGGCTGCAGAAACCTCTTCTGTTGATGCGGATGTCTCCTCTGTTGAAGCAGAAATACCAGTCATAGCATCCACAATATTCTCTTTCAATGAAATCATTCGTTCAACGTCCCTATCGATCTTGACAAGTTCTTCATTAAGGCCGTTTATTCCCCTTGCAATGGCATCAAATTGCACCTGAGTTGACTCAACGGATTCATTTTGTTGAACCGTTACTTTTTTAAGTTCATCCATTGTTTCAACAGAAAGTGTTGAATGTGCATTGATTTCACTAATAATATTTTTGATTTCTCCAACTTGATTTGCCGACTGCTCCGCAAGCTTCCTAATTTCTTCAGCAACGACTGCAAACCCCCTGCCTGCTTCACCAGCTCTAGCGGCTTCTATTGATGCATTAAGTGCCAAGAGATTGGTCTGTTCAGAAATACCTGTTATGGCTTCTGTAATTGTATGAATTTTCGCCGTGCTCTCAGAAACCTTATTGATAACATCGTTAATTTTATCAGTCGCTTGGTTGGTAGCTTCAGTTGCCTCTAATAATTGTTTAACGGTTTCTAAACCTTTTTTACTTTGAACATCTGCGCCATGAGCAAGTTTATCCACTGCAACTGTAGATTGCTTGACACCATCGATATTTCTTGAAAGCTCATTTACTTTCATTACGGCATCCTCTGTAAGACTTGCTTCATCACTAACCGCTTTTGCCACTTCACCAATCGTTTGAGCCACCTCATTGATTGCATTTGTTGTTTGATCTGTTACTTCAACTAAAGAACCTGCAAGTTCTGTAACAGTACTTGAAGATGATTGCATAGCTAGAACAAGTGCTCTCACATTATGAAGCATTGTATTGTAGGCCTTCCCAAGCGTTCCAATTTCATCTGTATTTTTGATTTCAACTTCCGACACATTGAGGTTTTTATTAGATACCTCAAGCAATGACATGGAGATTGTTTTTATAGGCTTTGCAAAGCTTCCTGAGTATAACGTAATTGAAATTAGACCAACCACTAAAGATAAGGCCAAAACAATCAAAATTACCATGAGGATTATATTAGCACCTTTATTAAAATCTTCTACATATGCACCAGCACATACTACCCAACCCCAATCGGCATCGAGCTCTTGGTAGGTAATTTTATCGCCTATTTTATCAGAACCTGGAAGTGTCCAAGCATAAGTGACAAATCCACCACCATTTTGTGCTGCTTTGATTTGAGCTTGAACAAGCTTGAAGCCATTCCCGCTTTTATCTTCAGTTTCCCAAACATTGGTCCCTTCAAGTGAAGGATGCATCATTTCAACACCGTCTGTTGAATAAGCAAAAAAATAACCATTTGGTCCTAAATCTATGTTCTTAACGATTGGTCTCTTGTTCTCCGAATCCTTAACGCCAAGTAAGATTACCCTTACTTCCTCCTGGGCTTCTTCCTGGGTTAAATTACCTCTTTCAACTTCTGTCTTCTTTGCATCGATAAGTTGCATAACTTGCTTTACACCATTCTTAAGGATAATCTCACCCTTTAAAGACAATTGATCTTTTGCAAACAGATAACTAATTGTGCCAATGGCTACAACTGGAATAATCAACAATAAACTTGAGATGATGATAAGCTTTTGTCTTATGGATAATTTCAAATTTTTTTCCCCCTGTAATTAATATATTTCATTTTATTTGATATAAAACAATTATAGCATTTTGAACCATATTTACAATCTAATAAATTTTAATATATTAATTATTTTTACAACACTATTAGGGGTGCTAACTGATATCAAAAGGTCTACTAATAAAATTTTCTTATCTTTAAAATACCGCATATCCTGTTTTTACTCATAAAAAAAGGATATCCCAAGATATCCTTAAAATATTATTATTGAACTTAACCTGTACCAAGATCCTAGGCTTTGATCGCCCATCTCATTTTAGTGGATTTTGAGCGTGGATTTAAACTACACTCCTCAAGAGAGGGTCTTATAATTTCAGGCGCTACCTCACTGTAGATACCTTCTCTTTGAAAGTGTTTAAAGGATTTTTTTACCAATCGATCTTCACCTGAATGGAAGGATAAGATCGCCACGCGTCCCCCCTTTGCCAACACATTAGGTAACTTCTCCAAGAAATCATATAAAACTTCGAACTCACTGTTCACATCAATTCTTAAGGCTTGAAATGATCTTTGACAAGATTTTTTTATCTCGTCATCCTTGGTTTTAGCGGGTAATGACCATAGGGCATCTGCTATGATTTGGCGTAATTGAGAAGTTGTTGAAATTGTTTTTCCCTTTTTAATGGTCTTTATGATGGCTCTTGCGATTTTTTCAGCATGGGGTTCATCCGAGTTTTCGATTAGCAAGCCAATCAGTTCCTCTTCGGAAATTGAACTTAAACGCTCTGACGCCGAGATGCCCTTACTTGGATTTAATCTTAAATCCAATGGACCATCTGTCTTATATGAAAAACCTCGATCGGGATTGTCAATCTGCATGGACGAAACACCTAAGTCTGCCAGCACAAAATCAAATAATCCCGCTTCGGCTACTACCTCATCAATATTTGAGAAGTTAAGCTGCTTAATCGTTAGAATTTCAGGTCCAAATCCCTGTTCTGCAAGTCGAGCTCTGGTCTTTGGTAATTCTATCGGATCGACATCTAGTGCATACATATGCCCTTCTGATTTTAGGCATTTAAGCATTTCAAGAGTATGACCACCATATCCCAATGTTGCATCTAGCCCTTTTTGACCTGGTTTAATTTGAAGAAAATCCAAGATTTCCTTCACCATGATTGAGATGTGCATGCCTGCCGGCGTACTGCCTTTTTGAATCACACGTTGAATTGTATCACCATACTTTTCAGGCTGATGCTCTTTATATTTCTCTCTATAGGATTTGGGATGTGTCCCTTTATATCTCACACGTCTTTTGTGTTTTGTTTCTTGATTTTGATGATCCATGGTAACCTCAATTCTAAAATTAGTATTTGCTTATTTCCTAGCTATTTTATATCCCTAGACAGTGCTTTTAACGCTTCAAAGTTAACTTTATAACCTTTTTTTTGCTTGACTATAAGTTGCTCGTCCTGAAATACCTTTAGAGTATATAACAAATGTCTGTAGCTGACACCTAAAAATTCTGCAGTTTCAGTATGTTTTTCCTTATATATGCCTTCTGATTCTGACATTAGAATATATGCTGCCAACCTGTTCTTAAGCTCATAATTCTGGTTTTTAGTATTAAACCATGTACGTTTCAAAAGTTTGGTTCCTATATATCGACTTAAATTCAGCAAAAAGTTGGCATCTGACATCAATGATGACTTTGTCAAATCCAGTGGTACTGATAGACATAGGCAAGTGCTTAAGGCTACAACATCTTTTGGATGGGCTTCAATTTCTAAAAAAGATAATTCACCGATAAATTCACTTGGTCCTATAAAATCAATGATTGTCCGTTTTCCATCTTCATGAATCAATGAAATCTTCGCCTTACCTGAAATAAGATACCTCACATATTGAATGGGTTTGTCAAAGTAAACGATGTTTTCATTTACTTCAAATTCTTCAACTCTAACGTAGGGTAAGACATTCTCGAAAATATTGAGACATGGCTCTACCTTTTTCTTTAAGAGGCTATCCAGCTCATTTAATTTTAAAATTTTCATGAAATTCCTCCTAAACATGAGATATCTCATATTATTATATCAAACTTTGGGCTAAAGTTAATTTATATTAAAGAATTTGGTTTGCAAACCTAAGAAGTATTATAAACATATCCCCTATTTTAATTTAATGAAAGGACATGCTCATGACTCAAATCCATAACTTATTAAAATCTTACATTTTTTATACCACATCTGCTTTTGGTATCAGTTTAACAATTAAAGCCAATGTAGGTGTAAGTAGTTTTAATTCAATGAACCTGGCGATATCAAATGCAACAGATATCAAAATCGGTACAGTTACAATATTCTTTAACCTCATCTTCCTAGTCTCATATATGGTTTTAACACAGTTTGCCTTAAGAAAAAAATATGCCCTTCAAGTCTTTTCTGTCGTCTTTTTTGGGGTGATCATCAATTTCTTTACCTATAATGTGTTAAAAGACCTCATTGTAACCAACTACCTTTTAAGACTCTTACTCATTAGCGTGGGTACAACTATTGGTGGCCTGTCAGTTGGTATGATCATCCGCTATGATGCCATCACATTTCCCATAGAAAGCTTTTGCCTTATCATCGCTGAGAAAACAACCTTCACCTTCATAAAGCTGAGATATTTCATAGACTTTGTATCCATTGTTACCTCAATTTTAGTATCCTTGAGTTTTAACTTACCACTGTTTGTAAGAGAAGGTACCCTCATTAGTTTTCTAATCCTATCCGCTTCAATGAACT
>NZ_JBVBZF010000271.1:0-4770 GCF_057447755.1 Fusibacter sp.
AATCATGACCTGAAAAAAAAAATACTCATTTTATATGAGGAGCGAAGTTTTTATGGTGATAATAGAGATACAGTTACTGCAATTGAAAACATGCTTGGTCATTTTCAGACTGAGGTCGATGAGGTTAAAATATCCGAGCAAACTATTTTTAAATTAAATAATTACGATTATGTTTTTGTTCTAGCCCTTGATCAAGAAATTGTAAAACCTAAATTTTATGATGCGCTTTCAAATTATAAAGGTGAAATTATTTGGTTAGGAAAGAGTATTGAACCCTTAATAGAACTTAAAAACTACCCAATAGAATACAATGGAGAAGTATTTGATTTGCTTTCTGTGACTTATAAAAAAGCGATGACAGGTGATGAAAAATCCTTTAGTATTGGAACAAAAAGAGCTTTTTATAAGATCAATAGTTTAAGCGATTCAAACGAAGTTTATTCGTGGCTATCAGATGGAAAAGAAAAGTTTCCATTTATTATGAAAAGCGAAAATTTGTACTATATTTCTAGAGTAGATATAAATGAACCTCTGTTCTATATTTTTTCTGATTTTATTGGACAATTACTTTATGAAAAAAAATATCAGGAGGATCGATTTTTAATTAGTATTGAAGATGTTCATGTTTTTAGTGACTATGACCATTTAAAAGAACTCGCGAAACTAATGCATGATAATCAAATGCCTTTTACAATTGGTTTAATACCTTACATTCAACAAGAGGGTGCTGATTATATCACTAGTTTCACCGAAGTTTATGAGTTTGTTGAAACTCTAAAGTATATGCAGGCAAATGGTGGCAGCATTATCTTGCATACCTATGTCCATGAAATGAATGATAACGCAGTAACCATAGGTGAACTCGAGCAAAGAGATATTAAACAATTTTTTGATAAAGCAATATCAGATTGCTTACAAAACGGATTGATACCTATAGGGTATGAAGCACCGCATGTATACTTATCAAAAAATGAATATGATGCACTTAAATCAATATTTAGCACAACATTTGGTCAAGTCTCGATAACAGAAAATAACTATATCATATACCCGTATGAACTCTATAACACATCAAGCTTTAATAAGTTATATCCCTTTAACTTGGGCTATATAAATCCAAATGAGCAAGATGCTTTTAAAATGATGGATAACAGATTAAAGCGTATTGAACTTGTAAATGGTTTTTTTGCAGGAATATATTTTCATAGCTCAGTTGAAAAACCATATCTAGAACGGTTGATTCAACTTTTAAAATCGAGTTCAATTAATTCATATGATCCCTTACAAGATTATCATACAATTTTGTCTCGAGATTTTGATATTATAATCGATTATGGTAGAGTTAGCGTAAACTCTTATATTGAAACAAAGGTTAAATCACCATTAGGAATTTTCATAGATAAAGTGGCATCAACTTTTTCTGTCATTTTATTAGTAGTTTCTTTGTTATTTATATCAATACTATTTTTTTCAATTAGAAGACAGAGAAAAAATCTTTTTAGATAGGAGCTAATATGCAATGGGTTGATAGTTTATTTTTATTCTCTATGATTTCGATCTGGGTTTTATTAATTACGAATATAATTCTGCTTTTCTTTGGACATCAATTCTCTGCTGATATGATGAAAAGGAAATCAGAGATTATTACAGATCTTGATCAATATCCAATGATATCAATTATGATACCAGCTCACAATGAAGAGAAAGTAATCTACAGAACTTTAAAAGCGATGGTTCAGATGAATTATCCTAAAGACAGGTATGAGATTATTGTGATTAATGACAATTCAAAAGATAAAACTGGTGAAATAATTGAAGGTGTTATTAAGGAGTATCCCAGCGCTTTAATTAAACATGTGGAAATAATAGGTGATAGAGGTGGGAAAGGTAAGTCCAATGCATTGAATTTGGGCTATGAACAATCTATTGGTGAGTATCTTGTCATATATGATGCCGACAACACACCTAATGGAATGGCTCTAAGATATTTAGTATATGAGATTCTTTCAAATCCCAAATATGGTGCAGTTATTGGCAAGTTTAGAACAAGAAACAAGAAAAAAAATATGCTAACTAAGTTTATAAATATTGAGACACTTTCTTTTCAGTGGATGGCTCAAGCTGGAAGATGGAAACTTTTTAAATTGTGTACAATTCCAGGTACAAATTTTATTATCCGAAGGCGTATAATCGAGGAAATAGGAGGATGGGATACTTCTGCCGTCGCAGAAGATACTGAAATTAGCTTTAGAATTTATGATATGGGCTATCAAATTGCCTTTATGCCTTTAGCTGAAACCTTTGAACAAGAACCAGAAACACTAAAGGTTTGGATGAAACAGAGAAGTAGGTGGGTTAATGGTAATATTTATGTTCTTGTAAAAAACTTGAGCGCGATTCACAAAATAAAGAATCCAAGTATTTTGTTTGATTTGTTTTATTATTTTAGCGTCTACTTCTTGTTCTTAACTTCTATAGTACTATCTGATATGATATTTATACTTGGGATTTTTACAGATGTTCAAATTCAAATTACTGGAAATTACATTGTGATATGGATTTTAAGTTATTTTATTTTCTTATTACAGATAACGATTACGCTTTCTGTTGAAAAAGGTGAAGTCGTTAGAGAAAATATATTTTTAGTAAGTATCATGTACTTCACATATTGTCAGCTTTGGCTAGCTGTAAGTATGCTTGGAATGTTTCAATTTTTAAAAAATACGATATTAAGGCAGAAAACTAAGTGGTACAAGACAGAAAGGTTTTAGGAGGTGGTCTCATGTATAAAACATTAAAAAAGAACACTATAAGCAGAATATCTACAATTCTAATAATAGTATTAATGGTATTAATGGTATTTAGTCAAACAGTTGTATTTGCAGAATCTTCTCAGAATTATTCCATCCAGATGGGCCGCTTCAATAATGAGGCAAATGCTATAAAATTGCAAGAAAAAATCACTTCAGATGGGAATAAGGCAATTGTTTTTAAGACGTCAAGTTACACAGTGTATTTTGGTTTGTATAGTAATAGAGAGGATGCTCTTAAAGCTTTATCACTTGCTCAAAAATATGTAAAGGATGCATACCCGATAAAAGTTAATGAAGCAGTTGCAAAAGCGTTTGAAAGTAACTTCAAAGTTGAGACAGAAGCCCCTGATACAGAAAACGCCGAGACAAATACCTCCGAAACTGACGTAACAGCTGAAATCGCAATTGAGGAAGCTAAAACTAATAATACAAATATTAATATTACAGCAGCTGGAAGTGCATATAACCAGTTGGTTGGTAATGATATTCTTTTACAAGGTGTTTATGGTCAAGCTTCAATGTTTTTTACTGTAAATGAATATTGGAATTTACATGATAATATCTATTTTGATCTATATTTCCAACATGCTTACACAGGGCTCGAACATGGTTCATCTATTACTGTTGAACTTAACGGCGTACCTGTTGAAAGTTTTTTTATTGACAAGTTAGGTTCATCAGAGCATGTAAAAAGAATTTTTTTATCAAAATCAGCTGTAAATCAAGGCTTTAATGAAATTAAAATAAGATCCTATCATAGAATCACAGACTTAATTTGTGAAGATGATACAAATCCAGCCAATTGGACCACAATATTTGGAAAGTCTTTTTTACACTTGGAATACAATGATGTTCAATCAGAATTAAGCTTAAGAACATTCCCTTTTCCGTATTTGAAAGCCTATGAGGATAAGCCCGTTCAATTTACTTTTTTAGTGAATGGAAAACCAAATTTTGACATTATTAAAACAATGATGACGATTGCCTCTGATTCAGGTAAACGCGTTAAGTTTAAAAATGTACAGTTTGAAGTTGTAGATCTAAAGAATATGAAGTCAGATGAGAATTATATTTTTATTGGCACAGATCTTCCTAAAGAGTTAAACTCAATTGTTGAGGTAAAATCTGGTTCTGAGATGTATATAGCACAAGGCCAACGTGGGGATAAAAACTCAATTCTTGCCATAATAGCAAGTCAAACTGAATACTTGCCTAGAATTGCTCGAGGATTGGCAAACGATGTATGGAAAGATCAACTTTCAAATAATTTTATAAGCTTTGATGATCAGGATTTAAGTTATCAAATAAGTGATGAAGAAAAAAATATTTTTAATTTTTCTGAACTAGGATACAGTAGTGTTACTCTAGAAGGTGCAAAAACCTCCACCGCTCAATTTTTTGTGGACATACCAGATAACTGGACACTTGAAAAAGAAGCAAGTATGATTTTAAAAATGCGATATTCAAAAGTAATAGATTATGACAATTCATCTGTATCAGCGATCATAAATGGTATACCAATTGGGAGTGAAATTTTACATGAAGAAGGTGCTGATGAGGATATCATTACATTTAAAATTCCGGAAGAGTTGAAAGAGTCTAAAGCATTTGCAATAAGTGTAAATGTCTACTTAGATGGAGACTTTGATTGCCAAGATGGTTCAATTAACACAAATTACTGGGCATATATTTCTAATGAAACCACACTCTACCTACCTCATGTTCCTAAATTAAAATATGATCTAAGTCACTATCCTGCTCCGTTTGTGAGCAATTTTCAAATGGACCAGTTGAACTTTGTGTTGGATACAAAGTTTGATATGGAAGAGGTTAATTTGCTTTTGGGAGTGGTTGGGTATTTATCACATGAAGTTAATAATGTCCCAGATTTTTCTATTACTTTGGATAATGGCATAAAAGATAAGAATAATATTTTCATTGTAAATTCAGATCGTAG
>NZ_JBVBZF010000272.1:0-4737 GCF_057447755.1 Fusibacter sp.
GAGTGCGTGTAAATCACATCTTACGCAAGTCTCCGAATGGTTAAGAGACATGCAGGCCTCTCAAAGCGCTAACATTTCACCTATTGGCATATTAAATCAATTAAAGTAATCTCAAAAAAATATAAATAACCCCCTAAGTTTTGCATCGTGAATCGACTGCATACTTAGGGGGTTTCGTCATCTTTACTCAATTGCTTTCAATTGTCCATCTATGATTCTAAAAGTATGATAGGCTCTACTGACATCACCATAGGCATCAATAGCATATGGTCCTTGCAAACCTTCATATCTTGATATCTCTAAGAGTTTGTCTTTTATGACTGATGGATCTTCACTCTTCGTTTCAGTCATCGCTTGAATTAATGCCTTCATGGCATCATAGCTGTATACTGCTGAGAAATCTGGACTTTCGCCATAGCGATCCACATAAGTCTTGTAGAAGTGTTTATAGGCTTCCGTATCGCCCTTGGCAGCATTCCAATTTACGACAACCATGCCTTCAACAGCTTCTGAACCTAGTTTTATAAGCTCTGAGGTATCAGACCACATTGAACTGTATAATTGCATCTCTGGGTTCAAGGCTTTTATTTTCTCTGCTAAAGTGACACTTGTCTTTGCATTTGCCACGATTAAGACTGCTTGAGGATTGAGCTCTCTCACTCTTGAAAGTGCCACTTCAAGTGTTTCCACCTTTTGAGGATCAATTGCCAAAAGCCTTGCCGTGCCGCCTAGCTTGGACTCAATCTCATCTTTGAAATCCTGTGCAAGTTTATCTGCAAAGCCAACGTTAGTCATGTCATAGACCACAGCAAACGATTTATGATCAAGTTTTACAGCTGAATCTGATAACGCCACCGCTTCATCAAGTGCAGACCCTATAAATCTAATGTAATGATCATCTTTCCCTTCAAGTGTGTCTACACTCGCTGTAGGGCCAATCACAAGCATGTCTTGGCTATTTATATATTCAATCGTCCTTGTGACCATACCGCTTGTAAAGGGGCCAATAACGATTTTTACACCCTCTGAAATAAGTTCTTCATCCCTCTTCATGGCTTTATCAGGGTCATCTTCAGTCTCTTTAATGATTAATTCTAAAGGCCTACCATCAATACCCCCAGATTGGTTAATCTCATCAATTGCAATATCCAATCCGTTGATACCTGAACTTGAAAGTTTAGAATTTTCACCGCTTAAGGTTGCAACAACACCAATCTTAATGGGTTCACTTTTCTGACAACCAGTGCCAAAAACCATTACCACTATTAAAAATAATATGAATTGCTTTCCAAAAAAAGAATTTTTCATTTTGACCGCCCCTTATAAATCTCACTGATTTGTCTATTCAATACTGTTTTCATTAAGCCACTTTTATTTTATAGCGTTACCCAATAATAGCGTCATCCGATAACAATGCTACCAAGATAATGTTACCCATTTTTATACGAGATGAAGCTATTGTTTTACATTCTGTTTAAATAGCAAAAACCAGCTGATTGTAATCAATCAACTGGCTTTTGAATGGTGATCCATCCGCGACTCGAACGCGGGACACCCTGATTAAAAGTCAGGTGCTCTACCGACTGAGCTAATGGACCATGTTGGCTGGGGATACAGGATTTGAACCTGTGCATAACGGAGTCAAAGTCCGGTGCCTTACCGCTTGGCGAATCCCCAATAAAATGGGGCGACTGATGGGGTTCGAACCCACGCATGCAGGAGCCACAATCCTGTGTCTTAACCACTTGACTACAGTCGCCATATTAAATTAAGCTGCTTCACCTTTGAAAAAAAAAGTGGCGCGTCCGTAGGGACTCGAACCCCAAACCCCCGCCTTAGAAGGGCGGTGCTCTATCCAGTTGAGCTACGAACGCATCAATGGTCGGGGTGGCAGGATTTGAACCCGCGACCCTTTGGTCCCAAACCAAATGCGCTACCAAACTGCGCTACACCCCGTCGGTCACTGACGAATTTTATTATACATGACTCTATATAAAACGTCAACACCTTTTGAAAAGATTTTTAATGTTGTACTAATCTGAAAATTACAATTATTTTACACGCATTAATATCACTGTATTCCTTGTTTTTACTAAGGCTCAAGAAATAGTATTTAAAGCCAAATATGTTGACAGACAATCTGATTTTCCCGAATAATAACCATCCCCATAGAACCATGAATATTGCCACGTGGGCTAGTTGGACTTCCTGGATTAAAAAAAACAATCCCCTCTTCTTCTACATTTAATGCGGTATGGGTATGACCAAAGCAGACCAAATCGGCTTCCTCAGATTTGGCTTTTAAATATAGGGTCGTTAAACTCCCCTTTACATTATACCGATGTCCATGTGTCAAAAGAATTTTTTTCCCTTCTAGCTCGAGGATTTGATCTTCCGGCTCATGAGAATGCAAATCACAATTTCCTTTGACAATCACAACTTCTTTGGTCAATATTTTCTTTAAAGCCCTGGCATCCTTTGCATAATCACCTAAAAACCAGAATGCATCCACCTCGTGGTCAAGGTGGATGAGCTTATCCTTTATTTGAGACAAATGTCCATGCGTATCACTAAAAACACAAATTTTCATGAATGCACCTAATTCTGACGTTTACTTAGTATTTCTTTGAGTTGAACCAATGCATTTGCCCGATGACTTAATTTATTTTTTTCATCTGAAGTACACTCTGCAAAAGTTTTACCGATTTTTGGAACGTAGAACAAGGGGTCATAACCAAAACCACCGTCGCCTTTTAATTCTGTCCCTATTATACCCTCAACTTCTCCTCTAGCGACAATTTTTTCACCATTTTCGAAAAGCATTGTTATAACAGTGACAAATCTTGCGGTACGATCCTCCTCTGGTACACCTATAAGCGCTTCTAAGAGCTTTTTATTGTTGTCTGAATAACTGACATGATCTCCGGCATATCGCGCTGAGTAGACTCCTGGCGCCCCATTAAGATAATCCACTTCAAGTCCCGAATCATCTGCAATCGTAATGACTTTTTTTAGATCGAGCACAGTTTTCGCCTTGATATAAGAATTCTCTTCAAAGGTCTCTCCATCTTCAATAATCTCCAAATCTCCTAAGCCAACATCGCTTAATGTCAAAAGTTCATAATCGAACTCCTTTAATATCTCCTGAATTTCCTCTAGCTTGTGCTTATTGCTCGAGGCAAGAATTGCTTTATGCTTCATATGCATTACTCCTGTTCATCTATATTTGTTCTAAGGCTTCCTTTTGAAGGGCAGTAAGTGTTTTAATCCCCTTTTCACCCATCTCTAAAAGTTCTAACATTTGGGCTTTAGTAAAGGGCTTCTCCTCGCCAGTTCCCTGAATTTCTATGAGTTCACCTTCACCAGTCATCACGAGATTCATATCCACATGGGCCTTTGAGTCTTCTTCATAGCATAGGTCCAAAATAATTTCAGACTCATAAATGCCCACGCTCACAGCAGCGACACTGGTCCTAATGGGATTTGTCTTGAGGACGCCACTTGCCAGCAAGGTGTTTACAGCGTCACAAAGCGCTACATAGGCACCCGTAATGGAAGCCGTTCTAGTCCCACCATCTGCTTGTATCACATCGCAGTCAATCCAAATAGTACGTTCTCCAAGCAATTTCAGATCTACAATTGATCTCAAGGATCTCCCGATCAAGCGCTGAATTTCTTGACTTCTTCCATCAATTCCCTTTGTATTTCTCGATTTACGACTCCCTGTAGAGCCTGGTAGCATGCCGTACTCTGCCGTCACCCAGCCCTGGTCTGACCCCTTTAGAAAAGGGGGTACCTTTTCTTCGATGGTTGCCGTACATATCACCTTGGTATTCCCCATTTCCACAAGGACTGCGCCTTGTGGATGCATGATGAAATTACGCGTAAATTTAACCTCTCTCAGTTGATCATTTGTTCTTGAATCTATTCTCAATTTAGTGCCTCCTATTTTACAAATTGTTTAATACCTTCTACGATTGCCTTAGTTGCCTTTTCAAGGTAAGCCGTCGTCATCATCTTATCCTGTTCTTCTGGATTGCTGATAAAGCCAAGTTCACATAAAACTGAAGGCATCTTGGTTTCTCTCAACACGACTAAATTAGGGCGTTTTACAATCCCCCTGTCTTTTGCCTTTAAGGCACTGACCATTTGCTTTTGAATCAAACTTGCAAGGCCCTTTCCGCTGGTCATGCTATCGGATGCATAGAGTACCTCTACTCCAGATGCAACAGAATTGGTTGTGGCATTGATATGAATACTCACAAAGAGGTCTGCATTTAAATCATTGGCGATGTCCGCTCGATCATAAAGACCGATATATTCGTCTGTTGAACGCGTCATATAAACCTTGAATCCAAGAGCTTTTAACTCATTTTCAAGTAAAAGGGTTGCCTTAAGCGCTAAATCCTTTTCCTTGGCCTTAGTACCTGTCGCCCCGGAGTCATGTCCACCATGACCTGCATCCAGTACTATGAGCATGTCCTTGTAAATCGAATTTTGAATGGTCAAGTTGGAGAATGAAAGCACAATTTGATCATCAGAAGTCAATTGCTGATAAGTGGTATTCGCAGACAATGTGATGTCCATTTGATAACGATTAGACAATTCCTTCATATCCACTGACTCTATCAACTGGTCTCTAACAGGATATTCAAAGGCTGATAGATCCGTTAAATCTTTTGGAATTTCCACTCTTAAGACTCTAGTATCCTTGTTATAAGCAATATCATAGTCACC
>NZ_JBVBZF010000273.1:0-4734 GCF_057447755.1 Fusibacter sp.
ACCGGTGCACTTAAGGTTACACCTGCTCATGATCCAAACGATTTTGAAATTGGTATGAGACACAATTTAGAACAAATTAACATCTTTAATGAGGATGCAACCTTAAATGAAAATGCTGGTAAATACAAGGGGATGGATCGTTACACTTGCCGTAAGGAAATCGTTAAGGATTTAGAAGCGGAAGGTTTCCTAGTTCAAGTAAAAGACCACCCGCATAATGTTGGAACTTGCTACAGATGTAATACAGTAATCGAGCCAAGAGTTTCAGACCAATGGTTCGTTCAAATGGCACCTCTGGCAGGCCCTGCTATGGATGTTGTAAAAGACAGCACGCTTAAAATCGTTCCAGATCGTTTTACAAAAGTTTACATGCATTGGCTTGAAAACATCAGAGACTGGTGTATTTCAAGACAGTTGTGGTGGGGACATAGAATTCCTGCATTCTATTGTGAATCTTGTCCAGAAATGATTGTGGCATCTGAAATGCCAGATGTTTGTCCTAAGTGTGGTGGAACCCACTTCAGACAGGATGAAGACGTTCTCGATACTTGGTTTAGTTCTGCCCTTTGGCCGTTCTCTACATTGGGCTGGCCAGACAAAACACCTGAGCTTGATTACTTCTATCCAACAAATGTACTCGTAACAGGCTATGATATCATCTTTTTCTGGGTTATCAGAATGGTTTTCTCTGCACTGGATGAAATGGGGGAAGTACCTTTTGAACATGTGTTTTTACATGGTCTTGTGAGAGACGCTCAAGGCAGAAAGATGAGTAAGTCATTAGGAAACGGCGTTGACCCACTGGATATCATTGATCAATATGGTGCAGATGCCCTTAGATTTATGCTTGCAACAGGCAATAGCCCAGGCAATGATTTGAAGTTCCAAATTGAAAGAGTAGAATCTTCTAGAAACTTTGCCAACAAATTATGGAATGCTTCAAGATTTGTAATCATGGGACTTGAAGACAGTGAAATGACTCTAACGGGGAATGAGACCTTAACACTTGCAGATAAGTGGATTCTTTCAAGACTCAATACAGTGACAAAAGAAATTACTGTAAGCCTTGACAAGTTTGAACTTGGC
Source organism: Fusibacter sp. (assembly GCF_057447755.1). Lineage (NCBI taxonomy): Bacteria > Bacillati > Bacillota > Clostridia > Eubacteriales > Fusibacteraceae > Fusibacter > Fusibacter sp. The sequence goes on from NZ_JBVBZF010000273.1 coordinate 1,087, forward strand.
CTTGCCGCAAATAAAATTTATGAGTTCACATGGAACGAATACTGTGACTGGTACATCGAACTTGCTAAGAAGAGACTTTATGGTGAAGATCCAGTAGCAAAACAAACAGTTCAAAAAGTATTGATTACAGTCCTTAAAGATATTTTAAGACTGCTACATCCATTTATGCCATTTATTACGGAAGAAATCTGGACCCATATGCCGAATACTCAGACCTTACTTGTTACAGATGTATGGCCGGTTCAGGATGAAAAATGGCTTGATGAAGCTTCAGAGAAACAAATGGAGCTCGTTATGGAAGCCATTAAAAACTTAAGAAATGTTAGAGCTGAGATGGATGTTGTGCCATCACGAAAAGCGAAGTGTATGATTGTTGCGTCTGATGCTGAAGTGGGTAAATGCTTACTTGAAAATGCAGAGTATTTGATTACGCTTGCGTCGTGCTCAGAGGTTGCTTTAACGGCTGATAAGAATGAAATTCCAGAAGATGCCGTGTCCACAGTAGTATATGGGGCAGAACTCTTCTTGCCGCTCGCAGACCTTATTGACTTTGAAAAGGAAATGGAAAGACTTAAAAAAGAGAAAAGCAAGCTAGAAGCTGAAGTTGACCGTGTTGCCAAAAAGCTCTCAAATGAAGGCTTTGTAAGAAAAGCACCTCCAGCTCTAATTGAAGAAGAAAAAGAGAAGCAAGCAAAATTTATTGAAATGTTAGCAGCTGTAAATGAGCGTATTGAAGCAATTGGGAAAAAACTCTAGACTGCTTGTCCATTAGACCAATAAGAAAAAGAGGAAACCAAATGAAAATGACAATAGAAGAGGCAATGTCTTATATACATGGGACCTATAAATTTGGTAGCAAATTGGGACTCGAAAATATTAGATATTTACTTCAGAAATTAGATAATCCCCAAAAGTCACTTAAGTTCGTACATGTTGCAGGGACCAATGGAAAAGGGTCCACGAGTTCATTTATCGCAAATGTTTTAATTGAGGCAGGGTATAAAACTGGACTATATACGTCGCCTTTCATAGAAGTATTTAATGAGAGAATGAGGATCAATGGGATTTACATCACTGATGAGGAACTCTCTGAGTTAACGGGTGAAGTGAAGATTGCAATTGATGAGATGCTCTCAGAGGGTTGTAACCATCCCACTGAATTTGAGGTAGTCACTGCAATTGCGATGCTCTATTATAAGCGACACCAATGTGATGTGGTGGTCCTTGAAGTGGGACTTGGTGGCAGACTGGATGCCACCAATGTAATAGAGACCCCACTTGTTTCTGTGATAACACCACTTTCACTTGATCACACAGATTACCTTGGCAATACGCTTGCAGAAATTGCAAACGAGAAGGCTGGCATTATTAAACCGAAGGGCATTACAGTGTGTCATCCTCAACCGGTAGAAGCAATGGAAGTGATTCGTAAAATCAGTGAAAAACAGGGCAACCTTTTGATTGAAGCACCAGTTGAAAAAGCGAGAATGATTAGAGATGAAATTCTTGGATTGGCATTTGAATATGAAGGCATTCAATATCAGTTAAAAATGATTGCGCCTTACCAAATGCATAATGCTGTTGTGGCGATAGAAGCGCTTAAACTTTTAAAAGAGAAACATGGCTTTGACTTTACTGAAGTTATGTTGGTTAAAGGAATCAACGATACCCGCTGGTTAGGCCGTCTTGAAATTTTAAGAGAATCACCAATGACCATTATTGATGGTGCACATAATACCCATGGTATAAGGGGATTGAGTGAAGCGGTTCAAACACTCTTCAAAAATGAAAAAATTACAGCTATTCTGGGGATTTTAGAAGATAAGGATATTAAGGGGATGCTAGATGAAATCTGTCCTCATATTCATAATGTAATTGTCACAAAACCGAATAATCCAAGAGCCCTATCAGCTTTTGAACTCTCAAAAAGACTCGAGGCATATGAACACCTTGAAATTTTATATGTGGACGATCAAATTGAGAATGCCGTCGCCTATGCAGAAACACATAAGGATGAACTTGGGGTTATGATTTACTTTGGTTCACTTTATATGATTGGTGAGGTAAGAACGAAAATTTTAAATAAAAAATTTTGAGCCGTTTAGGATAAAGAAAAAGCCTTCCTGTAGTTATTATATACAGGAAGGCTTTTTTATTTAAATTCAGTTATGGCGCGGATGCCAATGTTTGAGCTTGAGCGCTCGGCACCAATATCAGTAAAGCCGTAGTATTCTGGGTCTGGTGAAATATAGCTTTCATTCAAGTTGCCAGTGATGACATATTGGATATCTGGATATGGTGCTTCAAGTGGGACCAAAAAGATGGTGTCATCATTTTCAAAAGTGACAGCAATTGAAAATGGTTTCTCAGGTTCTAATTTAATTGGATTTGTCAAAGTAACGGTATGATAACCCGGCAATGATGCAGTGCCTGAAGCGATCTCTTTCATATCCAGATATGAGGAGTCTGGAACACCGGTGTTTGCAAATGAGACTTTAAACTTGACGTCTAGAGAATTTGTATAAAATCCAACACTTGTAAGATATTCAGAGCTTGTTGTTTTAGGACTTGAAGTAAACACGTTAAGTCCTGTAGCTTGATAGTAATCAGTATAACCTTCAAAGTGCGTTACACCAGTATCATTGTAAAAGTATTGCTTTTTATTATTGGTAAGCTTTTGAATTGAAGTTATTGCAGTTGCTTTATCCAAAATATGTGCATCTTCATATGAAACATAGAAGAGTCCATTTTCACCCCAATTATTTCCCCAACTATTTTGAACAATGAATGCACCATCTTTACTTGGTGAGGCATTAAAGTCATCTTTTGAATAATCATCATCCCATCCGACTATAACGATATCATGAGTTGGTGGTGAATCAAAATCGTTATTATAAAAACCAAAAGTGGATTCATTATAGTAATTTTTATTTTCATCATAGCCAATGGAAGATTGTGCAGCACCAAATTCGTAAACAGCATATTTAATAGCATCTAAATTATTTTCAATTTCAATATAATCAGAGATTACGTATTCAGGTTTAATATCTTTACGAGTGATGCCATCACCAAAATGATCGTTTGGATCAACAATAGGTCCAAGCCAGTTATTATAATATGATGTTGCAACATCAATATAGCCACCAGAATCATAATTCACATTTATTGGTGCATTAAGAATTAAATGGTCTTCAGAAAAATCAAGATAGACTTGATATTGTTTTGCTAATGAAAGTTCAAATAGTGTGTTTGCGGCAAATGCCCAACATGTACTTGAATCTCCTTGATCTCTTACAAATAATGAGTTAACATTTGATCCCATGCTATTATAGGTGTTAAAACGAGCTGGCAAATTGACTGTATAATCCAAAAAATTAATATTTGATAGAGTTTGATTTTCAACTTGATTTACCGACGAGTATGCATTTGTTTCCTTTGACGGACTATTACCTGCTGGTGATGAGGCTTCAGCACTATTATCTATAGATGCATCGTAATTTGTGGTGGAAGTCACGTTACCATTTGAGCTGATTTTAAGCCCCTCTACAGTATCAAATGAATATTGCCAGCCAAAATTTTCAACAGCAAATCGCCATGTTAAAGGGAAATATGTGATGCCCTTATAATTTAAAAGGGGATAGGTCTCAT
>NZ_JBVBZF010000274.1:0-4724 GCF_057447755.1 Fusibacter sp.
CTTTCCAACTGCTTCAATCGCAACCTTTTGCCACGTACCAACCCCATATACTGCAGATGCTTTGACATAACTTTTATTTTTCTCTGAAATTATTTCAAAGGTCTTTGTTGTATTGCGATCGAAATTAATTGATTTGAGATTAGTAAGGACATAAATGCCCTTGGTACCACTCCGTTGAATTTCTTTATGTGATTGTTCCAACAGAGTAATTACATCGTCTTTCCCAAGATTTGAAAAGTCTTGATGCAGTACTTTCTTCCCGTTTAACGCTTCCCATCTAAATCTTTCCATGATATGTATAGCCTCCTTTCTGAACAACAGCCTTATAAGTATAAGTAGTTTATACCCAAAACTCACCAAAAAAGTCAAAAAAGTACCTTTCGGTACTCTTTTAAGGCTGAGATATTTACTTTTCAAAATATAAATGATGCGCTTTATCATATGACACGCGTTACTTATTTAAGTTAAGAAAGGAAAATAGTTTTTCTAAACTGTCATTTATTATTAAAGATTTCGGGAAACCCACTTCTTCTACAAGTGCTTCAACATAAGTAAAATTACCAATATCCAGCATATAATGTGCATCGCTCCCAAGTATTACTGGCACTTGATATTTTTCGCAAAGTGAGAGTAAATGAATATAGTTTTCTCTAGCATTTTTTCGAAAGGCCGTTGGTGCTAATGAGCTATTGTTTAACTCAAGTAGGACACCATGCTCTTTTGCAGCAATAACCAAGCGCTCATAATCAAGTGGATACCTGCCATCGTCTGGATGCCCGATAATATTGACTTTTGGGTGTTTCATGGCATTAATCAAAGCATCTGTATTGCCTACAACACCTAAATCATCAAAGCATGGTATATGCAAACTGGCTATACCATAATCCAAATGATTCATCTCGCGATCTGGAAGGTCTACTTGACCCTCACGATTAAGAATATTCAGCTCTACGCCTTTTAAAACGCGGAGCCCTTCAACCGTTTCAGGAATAACTCTTAAATTACTAAAGTAAAATTCATGTGTACTACCTGGCATACTAGGTGCATGATCTGAAACACCAAGTAGCTTTAAACCGTTTTTCTTTGCCGCATTGATATTCTCATTTAAGGTGCTGTAAGCATGACCACTTGCAATGGTGTGAGTATGTAGATCTAAAATATAACGCATTCTTTTCCTCGCTTTTCTATACAAATAAATTCATATTTATATCCAATATATGCACATGCATTATAACAAAAGGAAGACAAAATATCAAATTTTATGTTTTAAATTTCAGTGCATTATCATTTAACGCCATAACCTTGTCCTGGCTTTAACGTTCTCATCTAACCGTTTTTAAACATTCTTGCTCTTAGCTGGATGAAAACAAATGATTTATTATAAAAGCCACTGTGAATGATCAACTCACAGTGGCTCAATATTATTTTTTGAAACGTAGTAACTTTAAAACACCTTCATTTTTTGTAATCCAGTTAAAAATAGGTACCCCTGCAAGGGTAATCACAACGAACTCACCGATTGCTACCATTAATGTCCAAAACCAAAATGATTCAGGTGCGCCGAAAACAACTGTGATTTCAAATGCGATGATAAAGCTAAATATTGCAGGCCATAAACTTGCAATAACAAGACTCTTTAGATTATTTCCAAACCACTTTCTCGTTTGAACAATCATTAAAAGACTTACTAAGGATGCGAATGAACCGAAAACAGCATCGATAAGACCGTATGGACCAAGTATATTTGCCATAAAACAGCCAATCACAAGTCCTGGAATATATAAAGGATCAATAAAAGCTAATAATACCATCACTTCAGAAACTCTAAACTGAATTGCTTGATAGCTTAAAAAGTAAAGTGCAAATGTAATCACAACATATAGAGATGCTACGATAGCTGTTCTTACTAAGAAATTTGTTTTGTTATTCATGTGTTTCTCCTCCTACACCAAAATCAGTATTATGCCAAAGTATTTCAAGGCATGGATTCGCCTCTAAATGCGAATAAGTATCTTTAAACCATTGGATTAGGTCAGGATCAGACTTGATTTCCGTTGAGTTATCCTGATAGATATTAATACATCCGTGTTTAAAGTACTTTAAAAGAATCTGAATGTCGCTTTGAATCATTTCACGAGTTTGACCCTTTATACCAACCATTAAGCAAATTGAAGTAAAGTAAGTTGAAACTTCTTGTGGTGAACTGAACTGAACACCCTTTCGAAGCACTTTATTTCTAAAATAATCATCAAATGTCTCTATACCGCATTTAAACGTAATCGGCACATCAAAGAATTGGCGCATTTCATCCAATCTATCGCGATACATATAATGGCTTTCCAGATACAAGTGTTCAATTTTCTTTTCTTCAATCGTTGTTTTAATGTCTCTAAGAGTTTCCTCTGGTAGTTCAAAGCAACTTCCTGAATTGATCACTTCCAGTGCACGTTGCATCCCTGTAACTTTTTTTAATACTGTTTGATTGAGAGTTACTATTTCATGTTCATCTTCCGAATTATCGTGAATATAGTCACAAAAAGTACAAATCCCCCATTGACATTTCCTGGATTTAAGCAGGATAATTTCACGGGGGTTTTTTTGATCAATAACGCTATAACGTTCAATTGTCATAATAATCAACCCCTTGTTTTTTATAGTGGGTACCAAGGAAACACTCTTAAAGACGAATTTAATTATAACACATTTCATATACATGTAAAGCGTTTTTTTCAAGACCCTTTCAAGATTCCATTATGCCCTCTTCAAAATCTAAATCTGCGATAATCTCATCTAAGTTCTCTACAAACACGTCCACTAGATGAGGATCAAAATGCGCACCTTTTAAAGAAAGAATATAACTTATAGCTGTATCTATCGTTTGTGCCGTTTTATAACATCTCCTATGGGTCATAGCGTCAAATACATCCACGATTGCCATCATACGAGCACTAAGAGGTATTTCTCTCTCTCTTATACCTGACGGATAGCCAGAACCATCATACTTCTCATGATGATTTAGAGCAATTTCTGCAGCAAGCTTTAAAATATCGAGTTTGGACTTGCTGAGGATTTGATATCCGATTAAAGCGTGTTCCTTTACAATTGCAAATTCCTCGTCTGTAAGTTTACCCGGTTTTTTCAAGATAGAATCAGGGATTGCAATCTTCCCAACATCATGCATGGTACTTGCAACCTTGATCATCTCCCCTTCAGAATAGGAAAAGTGATTTAAGAGCGCAAAGCGATACATCATATCCGATATCCTTCTGATATGTCCGCCTGTATCATCAAAGTGTTTTTCAACAACTTCCCCCAAGGTTATGATAATTTCCTTCTGCGTATTTGAAATCATGGAGTTGAGAATATAGTTATCCAGTGCTACAGAATAGTTCGTCATAAACAAATTGATAAGATCGAAATCATATAAATTACGATCTCCTTCAATGAAAATATAATTGTTTAGCCGATTTTTCCCGCTTTTCTTTATAATGAAGCCATTGTGTAAATAATTAATCTCTTGAAGACTATTTGAATGTCGATTCATCCATTCATAAACATCTTTAAGCTCTTTCACATCAGAGATGTGCTTGCCTACAAAATCTGTGTATTTTCCAGTTGCGGCCACGATTGTAGGTGCATTCATTTGTTCAAGAGTAACAATTCCACCTAAGAGACCTTCAGATTTTTTTTCTCTCATATAGAGAATATCAGTCTCTTCTGAATAAAACGAGGATAACTGATTTAGTATCCCATTGAAAAAATCATCTATTGAACTATGCTTGAACAAATTCGCACTTGCTTTAATGATCTTTTCAAGTCCCTTTCTGTTTTTATCTATCTTTCGTAAATCTCTATAGTTACGAAGAGCATTGTACAAAGTTGTGGTCAATCTTTGCACAGTCATCTCTGTTTTAAGACGATAATCATTAATATCATAATCTCTTATGATTTTATCTTCGGGAGCCTCACCTGGTTGACCAGTCCTCAATATGATCCGTGTCATTTCATTTTTTAAGTCTTTTCGTAGGTATTCAACAACCTCTAGACCTGAATGATGTTTCTCCATAACGACATCTAAAAAGAGAATTGCAATATCCGTGTTTTGCTTGAGTATTTCTTTAGTTTCATAACCTGAATAAGTATCAATAAATTCTAGTCCATGCCCTTCAAACTCAAATCCCTTGAGAATCATCTTTGTAATCGAATGAACTTCAGCATCATCATCTGCAATGACAATTTTAATCAATTTCTTAGAAGATATTTTCTTAACCTGATCCTCCTTAAGAAAGTCTAAATTCAGTTTCTCTGTATCCCAGCGCTTCATATTCTGCTCCTTATTCTGCCTCTAAATTGATCTCAATAGTAAATTTTGTCCCTTTTTCAAGTTCTGAAGTGCAGTGAATTTTACCATTCAACTGACTCGTGACGATATTATAGACAATGTTGAGTCCTAAACCGCTCCCGCCCTTATTTCGATTCGTTGTAAAAAACGGATCAAATATTTTAGAAACATGCTCATTTGAGATGCCTTTACCATTATCACTATAATCAATTCTTAAAAGCTGATCATTAAGCGATACGTCAATGGTAATTAATCCGCCTTCACTGTTTTCAAACCCATGAATAATAGAGTTCATCATTAGATTGGTCAATATTTGAGAGAATGCACCAGGGAAGCTCACAATTTCTAAAGCCTTATTACAATTTAATACAATCTGGTGAGA